>CBDUPU010000124.1:0-7259 GCA_965369185.1 uncultured Rhodospirillales bacterium | reverse complement strand
TCCTTGTCGGGGTGTAGCGCAGTCTGGTAGCGCATCTGTTTTGGGAACAGAGGGTCGGCGGTTCGAATCCGTCCACCCCGACCACTTTTTTTCTCCTCTATCTTTGCTTTTGCTTTCGCCAGTGTTCATCATTTAATACACTGGCTTTGAAAGAGCATCGTCATGGCACAGAGATGAATATACCGCAAAAACAGCGCGAAGATATGTGGCAAGAATGGGCTGCCCGCGCTCAGCAGGGTGATAAAGCTGCCTATAATCAGCTGCTGCGCGATATTTTGCCGTATATCCGAAACTATATTGCGCCGCGCGTGTCCAATCCCGACTGGATCGACGATATTACCCAAGAGGTGCTGATATCCGTTCACCGCTCTTTAAACACCTACAGCCCAGACCGGCCTTTTAAGCCATGGCTTTCAGCAATTATCAGCTTTCGTAAGACGGATTTTCTCCGGCGTCATTACAAAGACCGCGAGAATAGGCTGGTCGGTACGGACAGCATGGATTTTGTGAAACAGCATGTAACGTATCCGGCGCATCTTGGCGAATTAAAGGATGTGGAGAGCGCCCTCGAACAGTTGCCGGAAAAGCAGCGCAGACTTTTTACTTTAATAAAAATAGAAGGTTACAGCACGCAGGAGGTCGCACAAAAAATGAATATGTCGGTTTCTGCTGTCAAAGTCGCGGTTCACCGCACCACAAACAAACTAAAAAAAATACTTGAATGATATGGATAAGGACAAACAGGAACATAACATTGACCAGCTGATCGATACACTCGCGGACGACCTGAAACCCCGCGGGCATCTTCTGCACCCGTTTTTAAGGGTGTCGCCGTGGCTTGTTATCGCGCTGTGCTATCTTGTCGGGGTTGTCCATTTTCTCGGCTTGCGCATGGATTGGCATGAAAAGCTTGCCGAAACGACTTTCGTGTTTGAATTGGCTCTCACCGGATTGATAGCGGCGTTTGCGGGCTACAGTGCTGGTTGGCTGGCTGTCCCTGATATGCGCGAGCAGCGCTGGCTTCTTTCGGTGCCTACCACGTTATTCGGTGTTTTTTTGCTGCTCAAATTATCTGAAATTTTTGTCGCCGGCTTCCATATCCCGGCGCTGACATGGCACTTTTGCTTCAGTGATGCGCTGCTTATGGGGATCGTACCGGTTGCCCTGCTGCTGATGCTCGTTCGCCGGGGCGCGACAACACGGCCTTACTGGCTTGCTTTTATGAGCGTTCTGTCTGTCAGCGCATTAGGCTGGGGGGCGCTGCGCTTGACGTGTAGCGCGGATAATAGCGGTCACACATTATTTTTTCATTTTATGCCCTTTATTCTTATGGCCGCACTGTTCGGAAGTCTTGCCCGGCGTCTCTATCGCTGGTAAATTGCGTGCCATGAGAGTTCGCATATATAAACCTTGTAAAAACGCCATGCAGTCCGGCCGGGGCAAAACCGGTAAATGGGTGCTGGATTATGAAACGATATCCGCGCGTCAGCCGGAGGCGCTGATGGGCTGGACATCTTCGGAAGATACGCTGAATCAGGTGTCTCTGAAATTCGACACACAGGAAGCGGCGATAGACTTTGCGACCAGAAAGGGCTGGGACTATATACTGTCCGCGCCGAACGAACGAAAACTGAAGCCGAGAAATTACGGCGATAATTTCCGTTACGTCCCCGCAGAAGAATGAATAGTTGCTTTCCGTCCCTTTAATCATTTAATACATAGAGACTTAACGAAGCGCCCGTAGCTCAACCGGATAGAGCAACTGCCTTCTAAGCAGTAGGTTGCAGGTTCGAGTCCTGCCGGGCGCGCCACGCTTCTGTGTTTTCAATATCAAACTCTTCTTGTTTCGGGTCGACGTAGAAATAAAATATCGAGCCTTTCCCGTTTGCCGCTTCTACCCAGATTTCGCCATTATGCTGGTCTATGATCCTTTTGCATATAGCAAGGCCGGAGCCAGTGCCGCCGCCATATGCTTCGTGCGCATGTAGCCGCTTGAACATTTTGAAAATGTCTTTTTGGTGCTTGAGCTCGATGCCGATGCCGTTGTCCTTTATAAAAAAGACAGGGTGGTTTGGTTTGCGCGGGTGATTTGTCAGGCAGCCAACCTCTATTATCTTTTCCGCTTCCTCATTATATTTGACCGCATTGACAATCAGGTTGCGAAAAACCTCGGTAATCTGTGTTTTGTTTGCTGTTATAGAAGGCAGATTGTCCTGAATTTTTATGTCCGCATTTTCTGTCTGGAAGTGTATTTGCTGTAATTCTATAATCTCCTGGGCTATCTCACTGACATTTACGTCTTCAAATGAAAGTCTTTCTCGGCTAATGATCGCAAAGTGGAGAAGGTCGGTAATCATCTCCTGCATTCTGCGGGCCATAACTTTAAGCATCTCAAGCTGCTTTACGCCTTCCTTGTCAAGTTGCTTGCCGTAATCTTGTAACAGAAACCGCGAAAAATTGAGAATGCCGCGTACGGGTTCCTTGAGGTCATGCGACACAACGTAAACAAAATCGTCCAGCCTTTGGTTGCTGTCCTCCAGCTCGCGCATATAATGCCTGATACGCTCGCGTTCAATTTTCTCCTCGCTAATGTCGCGCATTATAGATGTGAAAAACTTTGTGCCGTTAGCGTCGTGCCAGTCAGCCATAGAAAGAAAGAGTGGTACTTTTGTGCCGTCTTTTCTTATGCCTACAATTTCGCGGCCTATGCCAATGATGCGTTTTCTGCCTGTTCGCAGGTAATCGTCAAGATATTGCTTTAACGTTTCGGCCTCTTCCGGAGCAAGCAGGAACCACGCCTGCCGCCCGATTACTTCTTCGGCGCAATATCCAAAAATTTTTTCAGTAGCCGGATTTATCGAGCGGATGACCCCCTTCGTATCAGAGGTAATAATAGCCTCGGTGGCGGTCTCAAGGATGGCGCGGTATTTGGTTTCGCTCTCCCTAAGATCTTTAAAGGCCGATTTCTGTCTATCAAGGCTCCGTCTGAGTGATTCAATGATAATGGCAATAAAGGCCCCGACTATGGTGATGCCAAAAAGTCCTAGTAAACGAGGCGATCCCGGTTCCAGTAAGAATACGTAGGCAAGGATTCCGCTTAGAAAAGCCGCATAGATACCTGTCCCTCGATTAAAGAATAGGGCTGAAACGATAATAGACGGAAAGAAAAACAGGAAAGCATCAATAGTAATGAGATGAAAATACAGATTAACGGCAACCAGTATAGTGCTGATAACATAGCGGGTAGGTACCGATAAATTTTTTATCGGATGAAGTCTTGTCACGAGCCTTTCAAGGGCGTCCTCTTTTGGATACCTGCTATAATCGGCAAAAAACGCCTCGATACCTGCGTAGATAGTTGGTGGCTCGTATTTGTACTCCTTAGCCATATTATTTTCTCGGCAGTAAAAGGAAGAGATATCGGAGTCTCCAACGGCGTTCGGCCCTGAAAGTTTCATGGAATTGTCGACATCTGTTATGCTGTCCCTTTGCCGGGCAGATAAAAAAGGCTAAATTAGCTTGATGGATGCGCATAGAAATCATGAATCTGGAAACGTGCTGTTTCTCATTTTGATTGCGACGGCCCTTTTTGCCGCGCTTTCCTTCGCAGTTACCAGCGTGTCTCGGAATGAAGCCGGAACTGGCGGCGGCGAAGAAAGTGCTTTGCTGAACTCTTCCAGCCTAATTCAGTATGCTGCCAGTCTGCGCGGGGCGACTATGCAGATGATCATTAATGGTATTGATGCTGGCGACCTTGAGTTTAACGCGCCTGCAGATCTTGATAATTGTTCTCAGCCAGAGGCCTGTGTTTTTCATACGCGCGGCGGCGCTGCTGTTTATCAGGCGACGTTGCCGGCCGCCATGGCGAATGGGCAACAAGGGCAATGGTATATATCTGGCGACTTTGAAGTTGAGTTTGTAGGAAGCAGTGAGGCGGGCAGTTTTGGCGGCAACGAAATTATTGCTTTTCTGCCGGGTATAAGTCAGAGCGTCTGCGAACGTTTTAACAAGCGTCTTGGCATTACCACAATGCCTGTGTTTGACGATACCGCGCTATCGACGGGGTTAACGATGATGGACCACACTTATGTTCCCCCGAACAGTGAGATTATTATCGGCCCGTCAAGCGGGGCATTGCTCGTGGCTGGGTCGGCAGATGATTTGCGCGGCAAGTCCGAGGGCTGCTTCTTCGAAAATCAGGCTGGTCAGTATGTTTATTACCAGGTGATTGTCGAACGTTAGTTAAAGCGTATCTTTACCCTAGCCGGCGAGGGGCTTTAGCTTCATATCATAGTAATGGTTTGCAATCGCGATAATTTGATTGACGCGCTCGAACATAGGGGAGCCGGGCTCCAGATCTTTAAACAGCACCAACCCTTCCGCACCGCTCATATCCGAAGAGATTTTGGGGTGGATATCGATGATCAGGCATCTTGTGAACAGATCGTAATAGCGCCTCGCGTAAATGTCATCGCGCTTGCTGCTGGGCTTGCCTTGAAGTTTGGTGCCAAGAGGGTCATCCGCGCCGCCCTTGCCAATTTCTTCGACCCACCCATCGGCATTGAAACGTATCCTGATTTGCGGATCGATCTGGAATATAAACTTTCCTTCAACGGGCTGAGGGATGCCGGGCGTTTGGCCTGTTTGTTCCTGACTCATCAAATCTCCTTAGGTGCCTGTAAAAAAATTTGTAATACTGTTTTGATATTATAGAGTCGCAGGAGGTGAAACAATGCCGCAGAAAAAAACAACGCGAAATGAAACACCCGTTTCCAAAAAGATCCTTTTGGCCGTTATCGCCATAGGCATTCTGCTCGGGATGCTTTATGTGCTGAACGGCAACCGTTTTCCATCAGAGATTAGTTACGAAAACCTTCGCTAGTCAGGTGCTGGTTTAGCTATAAGTTTTTGGCTCTGAAAAAAAGGTCCGGAGATCGTAGTGATCCCCGGACAAACGGCGGTAATAGAGGGTGTGTAATTATGTTGTAACCAATATCGAACCTATTTGCAAGCAAAAAATCTAAAATACGTAGCTATTTTTACCCATTTTCGAAACTTTTTTAAATAAACCAGAGTATTTAAATAATTGGCTACATATTGACCAAAAAAAACAAGTAAACAATTTTGTTAAATTAATAACATATTTCAAAAACAAGAATAGAGACTGTCTCGTTTTGCTTGTGGTGTATTTGTATTCTTGTTGTCTACATCGATAAGGTTCCGCTATTAGGTTGGAAACTTTAAGTCGTGCTTTCTCTACTTGATGTAACGTATGGAAGGGTCACGCGCCGACTGCAATGTCTGTTCCGGCATTTTCATCGCCCCATTCTGTCCAGGAACCGTCATAAACAGCAACATCCTGTTTCCCCAGCCGGAAGTAGGCGAGAGCTGTCACGCAGGCAGTGACGCCGCTGCCGCAACTGGCTACAATCTCGGTGGTTTCAACGTCGAGAAGGCCGGCCATAATTTCTTTTAAAGTGCCGGAATCTTTTAGCCTTCCGTCTCTGGGGTCAATCAGGCTCATAAAGGGCAGGTTGTGGCTTTGCGGAATATGGCCGGCGCGTAACCCCGCCCGCGGTTCGGGAATGCTGCCGCTAAACCTTTCTGCGCTTCTTGCATCGACGATCAGGCTATTTCCGGTCTTGCTGGCTTTCCGGACCGCATCAAGGTCGCGCACCAGTTCGGGGCGAAAACGCGCTTTGAATATCGCCGGGGCAGGGGGCGCTGCGGGGCCGCTCGTTAGCCGCCCGCCTGTAGCCTCCCAGTAAGGTAGTCCGCCGTTAAGGATGCATACATTGTCATGGCCGAAAACCCTGAATGTCCACCAGACGCGCGCTGCTGCCATGGCGATGCCCGATTGGTCATAGATGACGACGAGATCATCATTGCCTATGCCAAGTTCGCCGGCGGCTTTTTCAAATGCTGTCTCTGACGGTAACATGTGCGGTAGCGCGCTGTCTGGGTCTGCAATACGGTCAATGTCAAAATAAACGGCCCCGTCTATCCGGCGCTGTTCGTAAAGGTCGCGCCCGTCAATCGGCGAGCCCGGCATGATATACGTGGCATCGACAATTTTAACTTTCGTGCCGCTTTCAAGAAGCTGTGCAAGCTCTGCGGTCTCAATCAAACCTCTGTTAGAAAAATCGTGCATAAATTTTTTTTCCAGACTTTTTCTCTGTTTGTCTTTTACACGCCGGGTGCGACAGAGAACATAGTGATTTCATGAACAAAAACAAGGGGATTGTTTTATATAATACCGGTGCTAAGGGCACGGAAATAAACGTTATTTAATGCGCTTGCTTGCGCCGTTCGGGACGTGCATCTCTTGCTATATTATCAGGAATGTTCTATAGAAATGTGACTAACGAAAAAAAAAGAATATGAACACGGGAGGCGAGAGGTCACACAATGACTTTATCTGCTAGCGATCGCATAGATCGAATTCTGGGAGGCAAACAGCTCCATCCATTTGACTGGGTGAATTTGCCTTTATTCTACGACCCTAAACCCGAAGAAGATACGGAATACACCAATCGCCTGCGCGATGCCACCAAGATGGCCTATGTTGCAGCTAATGAAATGGGGTATGGCCTGAAATTCCGCTTCCGTCCAAGTTCGATGTCTAACGGCTTTCCGGCCTATGCCCTTGCCGAAGACTATAAGGATAAAATCAAGCAGGCTACTCAGGCGCGCTTTGGCGAGCCCTTTCTGACGACGCAGAACCTTAAGCGTATGGTCGCGGGTTCCGAGCTGATGAACCGTGTTATTTTGCCGAACCGGGAGCAGGATTTCCGTGCAGCGAATAAAGTAGAAAGCCGCTTTCCGAACGAGGCTATCGTTGTTCCAATTGAATTCGAAAACGTACCGCGTACCCAGCGTGCCAATAACGCACTGAGTCAGGGCGCTACGTTTCAGGACTGGACCTTTGAATGCTGGTGGGCTCCGCGCGTCATGGATATGAGCGGTCACATCTGCGGCGGCGACAGGGCTTATTCCCGCTATGCCAATATCGAGGATTTGACGGCTGATATTATCCAGTGCGGTTTGCTCGATGATGTTCGAGAGCATGTCGGCCCGGGTAAGGAATTTGACGTTACGGATGAACAGGGCAACTCCGTACCTCTGGCCGACCGCGCTTGGGAGCGTGCCAAGCATATTGTAGAGGTGGTTGAGCGCGGTTTCCGTACGGACCTTGCTGTTGCAACCCTTGTCGCCCAGTTCCAGATTGATGACTGGCTGCGTCAGGGTAAAGATGGGCC
>CBDUPU010000123.1:0-7275 GCA_965369185.1 uncultured Rhodospirillales bacterium | reverse complement strand
CTGCTGAAAGCAAGCGGCCTGCCATCTTTCAGACAAGGCGAGGAAAAGGGTAAAGCGCAGACCATAGAAAAGAAAAACATCAAACTTCTGCTGGCGGAAGATGACCTTATCAATCAAAAGGTTGCCAAGCGTATGCTTGAGGATTTGGGGTACGAGATTGACGTTGCCGCAAATGGTGCCGAAGCCGTCAAAATGGCCAGAACTAACAATTACGATCTGGTTCTAATGGATATTATGATGCCGGAAATGGACGGCTACGAAGCGACCAGAGTGATAAAAGAAAAACAGGAAAGCGGCGAGATAAAACAGTTCCCGATCATTGCCTTGACGGCAAACGCAATGAAGGAACAAACGGACAAATGCATTGAGGCCGGCATGGCCGACTTCCTGACAAAGCCGGTACGGCAAGATAACCTGAAGAACAAGCTGGAAGAATGGCTGACCAAAACAACAACGTAAATACTCTCAATCAACAGAGTAAAAGCTAAGAGTAAATAATGATGAACAATGAACCAGAACTGGACAGAGCGCAGCTTGCAGAAATCAAAACGATTATGCGGGACGGCTTTGCTTCATTTGTTGCCGAAACCCTGGAAAACATGGCCGACCACATTAAGAACCTGCAGGCCGGGATAGAGCAGCAGGATGTTCACGCAATACATATTGCCGCCCACTCTCTCGGCTCTAACAGCGCCTATCTTGGCTTAACCAGACTGACGAAACTGGCAAGAAAGATCGAAGCAATGGCGATCATGGAAAAAAAAGACAGCCACAAGGACATCCCTGCTATCGAGCCCCTCTTTGACGAACTACAAAAAGATTTTTCAGTAACGGAGCCGTTTTTATTAGAAGAAACGACGCGCTGAAACGCGTTAGCGCCCGTGATGGCTCTGCAGGACCTTCTCAATTTTCTCCATAAATTCTTTGGCTTTAAACGGCTTAATAATATAGCCGTTGGCCCCGAGATCGATGCTGCTCTTTACTTCCTCGATCTGGCTCTCCGCACTCAGCATAACGACGGGAATGTTTTGTGTCGTCTTTCTACTTTTAAGAATTTTTAAAACCTCATTGCCGTCAACATCGGGCATATGCCTGTCGAGAATAATAATGCCGGGACGCTTTTCCTGCGCCATTTCCAGTCCCCTCTCGCCCGAAGGCGCGCCATAGGCCTCATAACCAAAACTCACCAGAACAGTTCTGACAATCTGGCGGATCATTCGGTCATCATCAATCACAAGGGCAGTTTTCAGTGACATTCAGTACTACTCCAGCTACGTTTTAATCAATCTGTTATAGCGTATACGCATAGGCAAACCCTACCTTCATATTGTAACAGAACCCTGCAACGTAACACACCATTGCAGTAAGTTTTTCAAAGAACTTAGCGAAAAGCCTTTGAAAAAAAGCCCTAAAACGATTGACCGTTCTATTAGTTGAGGGAAAGCCCAAGATATCGCCCTACCAGCAATAAAAAGGCAGATATGCTTCCTAACAAAACAACAGGTAGAGCGGCAACGATACACTTACCAATATTTATAGCTCGTTGTAAAAATGGCCGCTCTATTTTGAATAGCTGCACATGTAATTGCGTTAAAATTGACAAAACGGCCATCAGCGCTGCCAGTAAAAACATAACGACTAACGAGCGGTGCAGCAAAAATCCGACGAATTGATAGTCACCATTATACAATTTTTGAGCATAGGGCAAAAACCCGTATGCTGAGAACAGCGAGAAAAAAAACATAATCCATGCGTGACCTGCCAACAGCAAAGGGGTTCTTATGTAAGCTAAAATAACTGTTTTCATTTTTCGAAGCTCCACACTAAGTCTACCAACCACCGCCGCCGCCACCGCCGCCGCCGCCTCCAACCGAACCTCCTCCACTGCTTCCAGAGGAATTGCTCGTCGAAGCAGCACTGATTGAAGCGCCGAGATTACTGACCATCGACGTCGCTGAGAAACCGCTTACGGAATCGCTGCCACCACGATACCAAGAGGGTGCCGTATGGATTGTTGCTGCGGCCGCGGCAGTCGCAGCACCGGCCGTTGCCAGCGCAAATTTGTCTGCCCACTTTGCTTCCACGCCAAGCGCAACGGCATAAGGCAGATACTTCTCGTAAAGTTCACGCGACATTTGCGGCGGGTCGAATCTCTTCAGGATTTTCTCCTCAACCGCCTCCATATAATATTTTAGCCCGTCTATATGATCCATAATGGCGCGGCCTTCTCTGGTCGGGGCTTTCATAAGTTTGAACATCATGACAAAAAATCCTGCCATCGCCACGATACAAACGATCACTAGCCACGAAATCATCGTGATCATAATGCCCAACCCTAAAAATCCCCCTATAGAAAAAAGACACGCCCAGAAAATCATAAAAATGGCGCCAACCTTTTTAGAAGGCGGACCAGCCACAAATTGCCGAACAGCAAAAACAATCACGCCGAGAGACACTCCACCAAACATCAGCAGAAACAAAAGCCCCATCCATAAAAATCCGGCCTGAATATTTGGATCGAAGCTGATAACGGCAAGCGCAACAATCAATGGCAACAGTCCTGCCAACCACCACCACCCGTTAATGTGGTAGTATTTTTTACGGCACAGCTCATCAAGCTTTTTGTAATGGCTATCTGCCGCGTCAACCAAGGCTTCACTCCCCGGTTTAATCGTCACCTTCGTTTTTATATGATCATAAATAATTCGCTCATCTTCAGATATTGGAGCCCTCTGGCTCGGCATTTTTTCCGTTCGCGAGAGCGTGTAAGTATTATATCGAATGATATTATGTTCTTCTCCCTCCTCAATAGTCAGATAGCCTTTGGCGGCTAGCGACATAATGGCCGCAGTCATATTTTTTTGCTTGCCGCTACTTCCCATCGTATCGATAAACGCCGCCATTGCCGGAGATATCTCTTTTGGCGGATCGTAAAAAGGCGCAAGACCGCGCCCTTTAGGGTCGCGTCCAACCTTGTGCCAAGCGATGTAGTAATAAGCCATCATAAAGACTAACGCGATAAGCATAGTTTTAAAGCCGGGATGCTGAAGCCAGAAAAAGGCTGTGCCTTTCATATCTGGAGGCTCCGTCACATAGTTTTTTGGAAAAGCGACTGCCACAGTCATGCCGTTGCGCGCCTCTAGCGACTTGGTGCTCTCAACCAGCAAACGGCCCGGCTCTTGCCTTGTATGTACATCGTTCTCTTTGGAAAGCGCCTTACCGGTATAAGCGCTATATTCCAAAATCGGCGCATTATTAGGCAGAATAATTTCAGCGCGCGCACGTTTAATCGGAAAGTCCCAGCCAGTACCAATCACGTTCCAGTTCAACTCGTCATAATCATCGTAAAAGAAAATTTGATGCGGCACTTTGTAAGCGATTTCGTAAACATAACGTTTCCCGGTAGGAAGGTGATAACTGGATTCACCAATATAAAGCCGCAAGTTATTTTCAGATTCTTCTGTATGATACGATTCTCGCTCACCATCGCGCATCACGGAAATAATACGATAGTCAGTCGGAATAATCCCTCCAAGAAAGGTACGGCGATATAATGGAAAATCGCGATAGATACCGCGCCGAATCTGATTGCCCTCAGCCGTAACCGTAATCGTTTCCGTTACCTGCAAGCTGCCAGCTGTATCAACAACAACCCGGACATCATAATCATGAATGACCTCCGCCGCCTTGGCTCCCGTGGAAACGACAAACACGCTAAATAACAAAGCGAAACACAAATAAAACTTGGTCACTTTCAAATAAATTCATCCGTAAAAAAAACTGACAAAAATATTCTGCCAAATTTTTATAAATTTTTTTTAAATGACAAAGACGAAAACAATACCCCCCTTATACAGAGGACAATAAAACCCCAAGGGAGATATAGATCACGGCCTGCAATGCGCCAATCGCGATATTTTTCTGCTCCACTACCTCGTTTTTGGTATCCACCCGCCACAGGATAATGCGTTCTGCGACAAAAGACAGAAGCCGCCAGACGACAACGGCGACCAGCGAAGCAATAAACCAGCCGGCGAGGATCGGCAGAATATCGTAAACTTCATAAACAACGATTTTTGCCGCCGTCGCTATCGCGAACGCCGCGCCGATTTTCAGCCCGGCAAAACGCAGCGCCACGGCGATGTTGCCCTGACGCAGCTGGTCTTGTAAGTCCGCGCCCTTATGAACGATTTTAAACATCTGGCGCTTGGCCAGCGTAAAGCCCGTCAACATGAACTGCGAAACCGCCCAGCCGCCAAGCAGAGCGACAATGCTTTCCATGTTAAAGCCGATCACCCAGATCAAAACGGTGCGCAGGATAACCGCCGCTGCCAGCACATTGGCCGCATCGGCGATAGCAACCGCGATATTGCCCCTAACGATTTCATCGCGTAGCGAAACCCCCGGCAGGGTGATTTTGTCAAAAATAAAACGGGTCAGCGCCATCAGCACAATCCCGATAACCCCGAACGCGCCGACCGCCGTAATCGCGTAACGGGCATCAATTTCCGGACTGCCATACACCGTACCGGTCAGCATGATGGTAATCGCAAATGTCGTCGCCGCCAGCGAGATACCAAAAGCCGGATTGTCTTTTTTCAAAAGCTCGTCCGAGGCATTGATATGCGCGATCGTCCCCGAAAACAGCCGCAAAGCGGTAAACAGCCCGATCACGATCAACAGGTTGAGCAAAATGATCTGGTTGTAATAATGGTCCCAGTAAATGACGTCGGTAATACCCATGACAGCTCCTTTATAAATCAGTTGCGCCCGAGTATAAGATAAGAGCGCTTATATTTCTTGATTTTAATCAAGATCCGGTCCGCCTAACGCAGGGATGAAACAACATGCCGAGCTGCATACAACAGATCAACGGTCCCGATGAACGCCTGATTTTACGCACGCGATTGCACTGGATTTACATCGTCTCCGGCTTATGCTGCTTAGCGGCTATGGCCGCAATCGGCTATGCGCTTGACCGGCTGCTATGGGAATATTTCGGTTCTTCGGCTCCAGACACTCTTCCCGAAGTATTTATTGATATGCTTGGCGCCCCGATCATGACGCTGCTGTTCGGCGGCTGCGGCGCGGTGATATTTGTACTGAACATCATCAAGGTCTTTACCAACGAGATCGTCCTGACCACACAGCGCATCATCTATAAAAAAGGCCTGATCTTTGTCGATGTTCAGGAAATCGACCTGATCGAGATCCGCGCAGGGAACGTCCATCAAGGAATTCTTGGCCGCTTCCTGAATTACGGCCGGCTGCGACTGGATTCCCACTTTGTCGGTGATATCACGCTGCCCGCCGTCAAAAACCCTTACCGGCTTCTCAAAGCCATGCAAACGTCCCGAACGAAAGTGCATGATGTACTGCAAGAAAGCCAAATCACCCGCGCTGAAAAATAATCACCGGCCACATTCCAAACTTACAGGCCGCGCTCCGGCGTTAAATTCAGAACTTCAATGATTTTGGCGTAAAACTCGATCTCGCGATGTACCGATTCAAAGCTGCCCTTATTGGCTGGCGCGAACAGCCCGGCATTGCGAAACTCGAACTGGTTCCGATTGTCCTTAATGACAAAAACCAGCTCGTCACCATAAAAACTAATGACCATCTCCCCGCGCCTGAAATGCTCGTAGAGCGACAAGAACTGCTCCATAAACTGCGGATCAAACACATAGCGCGCCTCGGTCTGGTCGGTCGTATAGACGCTGTACTTGTCTTTAAACACCGCACTGACCAGATTGACCGGCTTCATGTCCTTTGGCGCGACATTCACTTGCAGCCCGCCGCCTTGCTTGACGATCAATGTATGAAAATCGAGCGTCCGGTTAAGTTTAACCCGCACGACAACGCCATAAGAATCCCGACCCGACATATAATGGACAAACCGCCCGAACCAGTTCGTCCGATAAGCGGTTACTTCCTCAAACCGGATGTCCCGCCCGTTCAGCCTGCCGCTAAAGCCGTCCTCGATAATGTGGTCAGTAGGAAGTTTTAAGCCATGCGGTTCAAGCTCGGTAACCGCAAACAAACCGCTTTCCTGATACTCCAGCCCGTAAGAGCGTGCCAGTGCCGGTAGGCAGTTTGTTTTGGCCTGCAACTGATAGCGCCGCAGCCAGAAACGGTAAGCAATGCCGCCCAGAAAATAAATAAACAGGCCAAGAATAAAAAAGCCGAGCGAGAACACTTTATACGGATTGGCCAGAATTTCAGGCGGCACATATTTCATGCCGATCAGCGCCAGCGTCACAGCAAAAAAACCAAGATAGCGATAGCGCGACTGATCAAGCACCGCCAGATCACCATCGCTAATCGCAACATCCGTACGTTCGGCGAACGCCAGCTCCTGCGTCTGCTTTTTCGCCTCCAGCCGCCTGATCGTCTGCTTCAACGTCTCGCGCCGCTGACGGGAAACGTACGCGACCATAAAAGCCAGCAAAACTGCACCGCCCAGCGGCAATAAGTCGCGTACTTCCCCGTAATCCCCCTGCCCCAAGGCGACAACCAGATAAATGACGATAATCGCCAGCAGCACCAGCAGCAGCGGGAACAGAGCAATAAACAGAGAGAGTAAAGAAAGCCGCGTGATCCTGCTCTGGCGCAGCTGCTTTTTCAGATCATCAAGATCATCAATATCCGCTTCTGACGCCGCTTTCGGCAGCCTAAGCGCATAAACATGCGGCATTTTCCGCGCCCGCACAAAGAAAAGCAGCAGCAAGACAAGCAGCAGGAAAGCGAGAAAATTCATCTGTTCATTCAGTCCCGGTTAATCCAGTTTTGTCATCCGCAGCCGCAGCGCATTACCGATCACGCTGACCGATGGAAACGACATTGCCGCCGCCGCGATAATCGGCGATAGCATTATACCGAAAAACGGATAAAGCGCACCCGCCGCAATCGGCACACCCCCGGCATTATAGACAAACGCGAAAAACAGATTTTGCCTTATATTGCGCATCGTCGCGCCAGAGAGCTTCCGCGCCCTGACAATACCGGTCAAATCACCCTTCAGCAGCGTAATCCCTGCGCTTTCCATCGCAACGTCCGTACCCGTTCCCATGGCAATACCAACATCCGCAGCCGCCAGCCCCGGCGCGTCATTCGTGCCGTCCCCTGCCATGGCGACAATACGCCCGTCCTCGCGCAACTGCTTGACGATCCTGCCCTTATCTTCGGGCAGGACTTCCGCCTCGACCTTTTCAATGCCGAGCCTTTTGGCCACCGCTTCCGCCGTACGCTTGTTATCGCCGGTCAGCATTACAATGT
>CBDUPU010000122.1:0-7381 GCA_965369185.1 uncultured Rhodospirillales bacterium | reverse complement strand
TTCACCGGACTGCGAAACAAACAAGGCAACGCCGTTTTCCGGCAGCGGCGCTTCGCGGTAACGGAATTCGGAGGCAATATCGATTTCGCACGGCAGGCGGGCGACCTGCTCGAACCAGTATTTGGCAACCATGCAGGCATAAAAGGCGGTGCCGCAAGCGATCAGGGTCAGGCGCGGCGCGCGCTCCAGCGCTTCCAGCACTTCTTCCGGCATATGGATTTTGCCGGTCGCCGGGTTGATGAAGGAGTTGAGCGTATCGCCGATCACGGCGGGCTGCTCGTGGATTTCCTTGATCATGAAGTGGCGGTATTTGCCTTTGCCGGCGGTCGCACCGCTTTGCGCGGTGATGCGGACTTCGCGCTGCACTTCGACATTGTCATTAGTGTAAACCCGTGCGCCGCCGCGGGTGACATGAACACGGTCGCCATCTTCGAGGAAGCAGATCTTACGGGTCAGCGGCGCAAGCGCATAGGAATCCGAAGCGACATACATTTCGCCGTCGCCGTAACCGACCGCAAGCGGCGTACCCTGCCGCGCACCGATCAGAAGATCATGTTCACCGGCAAAAATCAGCGCGAGGGAAAACGCGCCTTCAAGCCGGTCGAGGGCGGCATCAGCGGCCTCGGTAGAGCTCATACCCTGTTTCAGATAATAATCGACCAGATGGGCGATGACCTCTGTATCGGTGTCGGTGACAAAGCGCACCTGGCTTTTTTCCAGCTCTTCCTTGAGCGATGCGTAATTCTCGATAATGCCGTTATGAACTACGGCAACACGCTCGGTCGCGTGCGGGTGGGCGTTATCTTCGGTCGGCGCGCCGTGGGTCGCCCATCGCGTATGGCCGATACCGGTCGTGCCGGAAAGCGGTTCTTGATCCAGCTTGGCTTCCAGATTGATCAGCTTGCCCTTGGCGCGGCGGCGCTGGATATGGCCGTTCGCCAAAGTCGCGACCCCTGCGGAATCATACCCGCGATATTCGAGGCGCTTTAGCCCTTCCACCAGCAAAGGAGCCACATCTTTTTCACCGAGAATGCCAATAATGCCGCACATAAAATCTCTTCCTAAAATTCAAGCTGCGTATAACCTAGTACGACCAGCGCAAAGGGCAAATCACAAAGCGTTGCGAATTGTTTCATTCAGGTGTTGCGACGCGAAACGCTTCCCATCCCGCCATATCCGGCATGTCGCACAGCCCGGCCTGCACAAGCACATCGTCTTTGCGGGTGAGAAGGAAATTGGTGACGTCGCCGATTTGCAGCATATAGCCGCAGCTGGTGAGGGTATCGATATAGGCTTCCAGCTTTTCGCCTTCGGGAACACCTTTATAGGAAGTGAGAACGCGAAGACGGGCTTTTGAATAGAGCGGGCTGTCCGGTACGGGCACAGGCGCAGTGTAATCGAAATCTTCTTCGGGCTGTAATTTGGTATCGAGGGCAACGATGCGGCCTTCAAAAATTTGTTCGGCGCTGGAAAAGATAACGGCGCTGCGCTCGGGGGTTAAGGCAACGCAGGAGCAGGCGAAAGCGGGGTTTTGAACCACCAAGGACACAAAGAGCACCAAGAGAGCCTGAAGAAGGCGTGCGTTAGAGCGTAAACAATCCTTTGCCCCAAAAGCGGGAAACAGATTTGTTGTGCCTTCGGCGTGGTTAAAAACCGAACGCTTGGTGATCTTGGTGTCCTTGGTGGTTAACCTAATCATCAGGACGCCTTCTGCTTGTTACGGCGGGCGGCGGCCCAGCCTTCTTTGATGAAGGGCTTTTCGCGGGCAACGGCCAAAGCGTCCGGCGGTACGTTTTTGGCGATAGTGCTGCCGGCGGCGATATAGGCACCGTCGCCGATTTCGACCGGAGCGACGAGGTTGACGTTGCTGCCAATCATGGCGTTCGCGCCGATTGTAGTGCGGTGTTTATTGGTGCCGTCATAATTAACCGTGATCGCGCCGCAAGAGAAATTAACCCCCGCGCCGACATCGGCATCACCGATATAGCCAAGGTGCGAGGCCTTGACGCCCTCGCCGAGGGTGGCGTTCTTGATCTCGACAAAATTGCCGATCTTGCTGTTTTCGCCAATATCGGCGCCGGGACGCAGGCGGGCGAACGGGCCGATAATCGCGCCGCATTTTACGTCCGCGCCCTCAAGATGGGAAAAGGCCCTGATATGGACGTTATCGCCGAGCGTAACACCGGGGCCGAAAAAGACGTTCGGTTCGATGGTCACGTCTTTACCGATTTTTGTATCGAAGCTGAAATAAGTACTGGCCGGATCGAGCAGGGTCGCGCCGCCATCCATTGCTTTGCTGCGGAGCTGCTGCTGCATGATATGTTCCAGCGCGGCGAGATCAGAGCGGGAATTAACGCCGCGCACTTCATCAATGTTGCGCGTGATGCAGGTGCGGGTTTTTACACCGTCAGCAGCGGCGATTTCCACCAGATCAGTGATGTAATATTCATTCTGGGCATTATCATTACCAATACGGGCGACCCAGCCGGGCAGCGCGCGGCCGTCAACGCAGAAAGCGCCGCTGTTGCAAAGTTTTATATTACGTTCATCGTCGGTGCAGTCTTTATCTTCGACAATGCGCTCAAGCGCGCCGTCAGCGCCCAGAACAAGACGGCCAAAAGCGGGCGGAACGTCAAATTCAACCCCAAGCACAGCAAGGCCGGTTTTATCATCATGGTAACGCGCCTCGATCAGTCCCTGCAGCGTTTGCGTGGCAATCAGCGGCATGTCACCGAGCAAGATCAGGACATCGCCGTCAAAGCCTTCGAGCTGGGGCAAAGCGGATGCCACCGCATCGCCGGTGCCGCGTGCCTGTTCCTGAATCGCCGTCATATGCGGCGCGACGGCATCAGCCACTTTCTGGCCTTGCGGACTGGTCACGACAATGATTTTTTCCGGATTTAGCGGGGCGATACTTTCCAGCAGCCAGTTAATCATCGGCCGCCCGGCAAGCGGGTGCAGCACTTTGGGCAGAGAAGATTTCATGCGCTTTCCCTGCCCGGCGGCAAGGATGATACAGGCAAGAGGCTTTCTGGAATTATTCCCGTCACTCATGGCCGCGCCCTACTTCTTTTCTTTTTCGGCGGTGATGGTTTTATCGCCGTTATCATATTGTACCAGATGCATGAAGAGTGTGCCGTAATCGGTTTTAACCCGCAGCTTTACCGGAACGGCGGGGCCGGTTTCATCGATTTTGGCAAGCCATACAGTCGGCAGGCTGCCTTTGGCGCGGCCCTGTTCCTGAATAGAGGCCCAGCCGCGCGGCTTTTTATGCCACGCACCGGCAACGGGGACAACCTCGACCTCGCAACGGACGGCAGGGCCTTCGTAAACATTGTAATCGCTGGCAGTCATCATTTCTTCGGCGCGGTGGTGGAAGACCAGCTTGTAACGGCGGCGGCCGTCAAAAATTTCATCGCTCTCGTTTTCATTTTCAGCGCAGACACCGCTGGAAGAAACAGACTTCATTGCTTGCAGGGCCGCCGTCAGCGCATCAGTCGTACCTTGAACAAGTTCATCATCAAGCTCTTTGGCAGGTTCTTCCTTGCCGGCTTCGATAATATGCAACCCCTTGAAAGTGCCGTCTTTGCTGTAGCTATATTCCTTGATGTCTTCTTCTTCTTTCCAGACTGCGGTGGATTTATGCAGTTCGGGAACTTCCTGACCGTCTTTCAAGCGCCAGCCATGAGTTTCAAAAGTACCTTGCCAAGGTGCCAACTTGCCGAGAAAGCCTTGCGTCGTTGCAAATAGCTCGACCTTATAACGGTCCTCGTTTTCATAAGCGACTTCGAGCTTGGCGCGCACGGCGTTAATACCGCCGGCATAAAGCTGGTAAGTCATCAGCTGGATATTTTCAGAAATCTGGGAGGCCGGTACCGACGTTGCCGCTTCGGCGGCGGGAGATTTTGCGGTCATGCCAAAACCAGCGGTCAGGGCCAATGCCGCGCTAAACGAAATGGCCAGCATAGGTAACCGTTTCGCCGCCCATGCCTTGCTTGAATTTCTTAATGCCTTCCGCATCGTCATTAAACCCTCCGAGGTCAAAATCTTTAATACCCTTAGCCTTTAGTGTGCAGACAGCCTGCCAGAGAAGCAGATTATGGGCCGCGACCTTACGCCCCTCATCCAGACTCCAGCCGATTTGATAAGTCGCGCTGGAACCGTGACATAATATGAGAATAGCAGCAATCGGGCGATTCTCCAATATGGCGCGGCCTGCGAGAAACCGGCCTTCCGGCGCGAAGATTTTAGCCATTTGCCGCAATATCCGCACCGAAGGGCCGTCATACCCCTTTTTGGCCTTATCGAGTTGATAATTCGTTAAGATAAGCGGCAAAGTTTCGCCGGTTTCGTCCCATTCGACGCTCAGCCCCGCCTTCTCTGCCTTGCGCAAACCGCTACGCCATGACGGTTTCAGAGCGGTGCGCAGCGCTTCTTCATCCTGGCACAAATCTATCCATGCCGTTTCGTATCCATGGCTTTTCAGGCATTTAAATCCTGCGCCCTCTATCGGTGCCGCGCTCCGGCTATTTGGCAAAAAACGGCGATGACGGCCAATGCGGGCGGGGAACTGATCATTAAATTCACGGGCAAAAGCGCTTATATGCGCGTCCGAACCAAAACCGTCAAACCAGAGCGGCCCATTATCCAGCATAACGGCATGAATGAGGTTCTTTAAAATGCCCGCTTCCATGACCTGAACCAGTCCGGCCTCTGCGCCATCGATGAAAATATGACCCCAGCGGGCACGCTGATGGTATAACGGGCAGGCGGCGCGGGCATAATCATAGGACTGCAGCAGGCTGGCGCGCCGCACGGAGGCATAGCGCTTTTCCCACTCTTCCAGCGCCAGACTGTTCCAATTTATTTTGCACTGCATAATTAATACTAGCCTGTTTACGAACCACCATGTTAACTGTAAGAAAAACTAGCATAGCTTCAGGAGAAAGAAACTATGGTCTTAGCAGACGCCATGTCCGCAGCCGATATGGAATACACGATCAACGAAGCCTGGCGCACGCCCGGTAACATCACACCGCGCACTGACGGCGCGGTACGCAAGGCTGTCCTGCTGGCAATGAAGATGCTGGATTCCGGTAAAATGCGGGTGGCAGAACCGGCCAATAATGGCTGGCATGTCAATGAATGGCTGAAAAAAGCCATCCTGATGTATTTCAAGATGCACCGTGAGCTGGAAATCAAGGGCGGCCCCGACGATACGAGCTGGTGGGACAAGGTGCCGAGCAAATTCCAGAAATGGGATTACCGTCATTTTGGCGAAGCGCGTTTCCGCGCCGTGCCTAACTGCGTTGTACGTTATTCAGCCTTTGTCGGCCGCAACGCGGTGCTGATGCCGAGCTTTATCAATGTCGGCGCCTATGTTGGCGAAGGCACGATGATCGACACATGGGCAACCATCGGTTCCTGCGCGCAGATCGGCAAAAACTGTCACATTTCCGGCGGCGTTGGTATTGGCGGCGTGCTTGAGCCTTTGCAGGCAGCACCTGTCATTATCGAAGACAATGTCTTTGTCGGGGCGCGCAGCGAGATTGCCGAGGGCGTTCTGGTCGAAACCGGGTCAGTGATTTCCATGGGCGTGTTTATCGGCGCTTCGACCAAGATTATTGATCGCAATACCGGCGAAATCTTTCACGGGCGCGTACCGTCCTATTCGGTCGTTGTACCGGGAACTTTGCCGGGCAAGCCGTTGCCTGACGGATCACCGGGCCCGAACCTTGCCTGCGCCGTGATCGTCAAGCGCGTGGACGAGCAGACCCGCAGTAAAACCTCCATTAACGAGCTTTTGCGTGGCTAAAACCGGTATTATCGACGCGGTAGAACTGACGCAGGCGCTCATACGCTGCCCGTCAGTGACACCCTATGATGTCGGTGCGCAGGATGTTCTGTGCGAAGCTCTCAATCCGCTGGGTTTTGATGCTTATGACGTCACCAGCGAAGATGTCCGCAATTCTTTTTTCCGGCTGGGTACTGAAGGGCCGCATTTATGCTTTTGCGGGCATACGGATGTCGTCCCTGCGGGGGCGGAAGAAAGCTGGAGCCACCCGCCTTTTGCCGCCGAGATCCATAACGGTAAGCTCTACGGCCGCGGCGCATCGGACATGAAAGGCAATATTGCCTGTTTTATCGCCGCGCTGTCCCGCTATTTGCAGGACAATACTTTGAAAGGGTCGGTCAGCCTGCTAATTACCGGTGATGAAGAAGGCGATGCTGTCAACGGCACGGTCAAGGTGCTGGAATGGATGGCCGAAAACGGGCACACACCGGACTTTGCGCTGGTCGGCGAACCGACCAACCCGGAGAAGCTCGGGCAGGAAATCAAGATCGGGCGGCGCGGATCGCTCTCCGGCATCCTGACCGTTACAGGCAAGCAGGGCCATGTCGCCTATCAGCATCTTGCCGATAATCCTTTGCCGCGACTGGTCAGGTTGCTGGATAAGCTCACCAGTTACGAGTTTGATCAGGGGAATGAGTATTTTCCGCCGACCAATCTGGAACTGACGACCATCGATACCGGCAATTCTGCCGGCAACGTTATACCGGAAAAAACCCGCGCGGTATTTAACATTCGCTTTAACGACCAGTGGAGCGCGCAGACGCTCGGGCAAAAGGTCAAAGAGATTCTGGCGACAGCCGGAGAAGAAGGCAAATATACGCTGGAATTACTGCCCTCCAACGCCGAAAGCTTTTTAACGGCGCCGGGGCCGATCACCGAGATGATCGCCGCATCGGTCGAGGAGATCACAGGAAGCAGCCCGCAAATACCCACCAGCGGCGGGACATCGGACGCGCGATTTGTTCAGGCTTATTGCCCGGTGGTGGAATGCGGTCTGGTCAACAAAACAATTCATCAGGTCGATGAACATGCTGCGATCGACGACCTGATGCAAATGACGGAAATCTATCTCAAGATCCTTGAAAAATACTTTGCCTGAGCGCAGCCTTTAGCGGTTCTTGCGGGCATAATCTGTGACGGCCTTCGCCGCTTCCGGCGTCAGACGAAACTCGATGCGGCCATAATCATTATTGATGCTGACATGCCGGGGGTCATAAGGCACGGCAATTTCGGTATAGCGGCCTGCACCCGGTACATCTTCCAGCACCAGCGCCTGCACCGATTCCATATCTTCATTGACCAGCAAATCTTTGACTACACCGACCCAGCTTCCACGGGTCGCGCGAACTTCTGCGCCTTTCATGGCCTTGAAGCTATAGACCTTACCGCCATTACCGGCAGCCGGGGCGATGGCCGCCAGCGCCTCTGGCGATGTTACTACTGCCGTCCCGTTTAGCGGGACAATGAAAGAGCTGATCGGGTCAAGGTAAGAGACTTGCGTGCGCGGGCGGCGGATAAGCTGTTCAC
>CBDUPU010000121.1:0-7402 GCA_965369185.1 uncultured Rhodospirillales bacterium | reverse complement strand
GAAGATCTGTCAGCGTTTTATTTCGACATTCGCAAAGACCGGCTCTACTGCGACCGCCCGGATAGTTTCGAGCGCCGCGCCTGCCGCACGGTACTGGCCGTAATCTTCAACGGCCTGACCGCATGGCTCGCACCTCTACTCGCTTTTACCGCAGAGGAAGCATGGAGCTACCGCCCCAAAGGCGTGTTCGAGGATGCCGAGAGTGTGCACTTGCGCGAATTCCCGGCCGTGCCGGAAAAATGGCACAACGACAAGCTGGCCGCTGAATGGGAAGAGATCCTTGAAGTACGCAGCGCAGTACTCGGCGCGATCGAGCCGCTGCGGGCGAGCAAGGAATTGCGCTCTTCACTGGAAGCAAAGCCGGTTATCAGCCAGCCTGCAGACAAAATCGCGCTGCTTGGGCGGGTCGATATGGCGGAAGTCTTCATCACCGCGCCGGTTACGCTGGAACAAGGCGAAAGCAAGGTGACGATCGAAAAAGCACCGGGCGAAAAATGCGTGCGCTGCTGGCGTATTCTGCCGGAGGTCGGCGAAGACAATGCGCATCCGGAGCTCTGCAACCGCTGCGCCGAAGCTGCCGAATGGCATGTAAAAAATAAAAAAGCCGCATGAATAAAATTGCCCTGATAACCGGTCTTGTCATTCTCGTGCTCGACCAGATCACAAAGGCGCTGGTATTAAAACTGATCAGCGCGCCGGTCGCTGTGCTGCCTTTTTTCAACCTAGTGCTGGTATGGAACCGCGGCATCAGTTTCGGCATGTTCAGCGGCGCCAGCGATTACGGGCCGCTGATCCTGACGGTCATTTCCATTATCATCATTGGTTTTCTGGTGGTTTGGCTCAGCCGGCTTGAAGACAAGCATCTCGCAATTGCCGTCTGCGCGGTGATCGCCGGGGCGATCGGGAATGTCATTGACCGCGTACGCTTTGGCGCGGTCGTCGATTTTCTCGACTTCCATGCCTTTGGCTGGCACTACCCGGCGTTTAATATCGCGGATTCCGCAATTGTATTGGGCATTGCGCTGATCCTTTTCGATAGTATATTCTGGGAACCGAAACGCCGGGAGCATCAGGAAAACCGGGATGAGGGTACAAAAGCATCATGAAACATCATCATAAAAAAATTCTTCTGCTGTCCGCCTTGATTGCGCCGGTTCTATGCCTGAGCGCTTGCGGCGAACACACCAAGAAAGAGCTTGGCCTGATCCGCACTGCGCCGGACGAATTTGCTGTTCTCAAGCGCGCACCGCTGGAAATGCCGCCTGATTACACATTGCCGCCGCCGCAACCCGGCGCGCCGCGACCGCAAGAAGCGGCCCCTGAAAAAGAAGCAGAAAAAGTTGTATTTGGCGGCGAGGCCCTCACGAACAAACGCACACCAGACAGCGCCGAAGCCGCCCTGCTGCGACAGGCCGGTGCCGATAACGTTGACCCGGCCATACGCCAGACCGTGGACAAGGAAACCGGCGTTCTCGCACCGCGCCAGAAGCCGGTTGCCGAAAAACTTCTGGGCATTGTCGTTAAAAATGACAAACCCGTGGCCAGCGTGGTTGACGCCAAGGCCGAAGCCGAGCGGCTGAAGAAAAACGCCGAAGAAGGCAAGCCCGTCACCGAGGGCGAAACACCCAGCATCGAAAAGTAACGCGCCTGCTCTTACAAGGTCGCGCCGTTCAGGGTAAAGAGTCGCTTGCCCTGCCCGCACGGCTGCACTACATTTTATGCATGCAAATTTTCATCACTGTCATAGCGGCATTTTTTCTTTTCGTCCCCGTAACTTACGCGCAAGATCAAGCGCCACCTGAACGGCAAATCGAGGTGCGCAGCAAGGTCTTTAACGCTGAGAGCTTTACGCTCGACAACGGAATGCGTGTCGTGGTCATCCCCAACCACACGGCACCGGTCGTTACCCATATGGTCTGGTACGGCGTCGGCGCGATGGACGAGCCGCCGGGGCAATCGGGCATTGCCCATTTCGTTGAGCATTTGATGTTCAAAGGCACAGATAAGATCGCACCGGGCGAATTTTCAAAGACGGTACGCGCCCTTGGCGGAAACGATAACGCTTTTACCTCGCAAGACATCACTGCCTATTACCAGTCGATTGCTACCGAGCATCTGGAAACGGTCATGACGATGGAAGCCGACCGGATGAACAATCTGACCTTCCCGGCCGAGGAAGTCGATTCAGAAAGGCTCGTAGTTCTGGAAGAGCGCCGCCAGCGCACCGAGAACGACCCGAGCGGTTATTTCTTTGAGCAAATGAACACGATGCTGTTCCCTAACCACCCCTATGGCAACCCGGTGATTGGCTGGCTGCATGAAATGGAAGCGCTGACCCGCGATAACGTCATGGCGTTTTATAATAAATGGTATGCGCCGAATAATGCGATCCTGATTGTTTCCGGCGATATTACAGGGACGGAGCTAAAACCGCTGGCCGAGAAAACTTACGGCACCTTGCCGCGCGAGGATGTGCCACAACGCGAATGGACGGACGTACCACCCCTGCTGGCGCTCCCGAAGCTTGTCTTGCACCATCCGACCATTCGACAGCCTCTGGTAAGGCGCATGTACCGGGTGCCGAGCGCAGCACAGGACAAGAAAGAATCCCTTGCGCTTGAAGTGCTTGCAAGCATCATGGGCGATGGCTCGACCGCACGCTTTTACAAAAGCCTTGTGGTTGATCAAAAAGTCGCGACCGGCGCGAATTTCAGTTATTCCGGAACGGCGCTTTCCGACGCAAGACTTGGCATCGGCGCAACCCCGGCTGACGGCGTAGCGCCGGAGCAGTTAGAACAAGCCATAGATAAGGAACTGCGCAAACTTATTGAAGAAGGCGTTACAGCGCAGGAGCTGGCAGAAGCAAAAACACGGTTGGTCGATGCGGCAACCTTTGCCCGTGACAGCCTTTCCGGCCCGGCGATGATTTTCGGCTATGCCCTGATCACCGGACATACGATCGATGACATTGAATACTGGCCCTATGATATTCAAGCTGTGACCCTGGATGACGTTAACGCCGCCGCACGCAAATATCTGAACCCAGACAGCTACAACAAGCGCCCTTATGTGACCGGCTATCTGCTCCCTGAAAAGACCGCTCAAGAACAAGAGCGCAACAAAGAAATCAAGCAGGAGACCGCACAATGAACAAGTTACTGAAGCTCTCCTTTTGTGCGCTGCTCGCCCTTCCCGTTGCCGCCAATGCGCAAGCACTGAAGCAAGCACCTGCGGAACAGCTGGCGACAGAACAAAAGCGTGTCCTTGATATCCAGGAAGTCACCTCCCCCGGCGGCATTACCGCATGGCTGGTGGAGGACCATACCTTGCCGATTATTTCGCTGAAGTTCGCCTTTAAAGGCGCAGGCGCGGTAAATGATCCGGAAGACAAGCAAGGCCTGACGCAATTACTGTCCAACACGCTGGATGAAGGCGCAGGGCCGTATGACAGCCAGACTTTTCAAAAAATGCTGAGCGACAATAATATCAGTCTCGGCTTTAGCGGCGGACGCGACAATTTTAGCGGCTCTCTCAAAACGCTGACCAAATACAGCGACAAGGCGTTTGAACTTCTGAAACTGGCGCTGAACGAACCGCGCTTTGACGAAGAGCCGGTCGGGCGTATGCGTGCGGCGAATATGACCCGGATCCGCTCATCGCTGTCCGACCCGGACTGGAAAGCGGCGCGACTGCTTAATGACATCGCCTTTGCCGGCCATCCCTATGCGCTAAATAGCGGCGGAACGCTCAGTACACTGCAGACAATTACCAGCGACGATCTGCGTGCCGTCGTCAAAAGCAGGCTCGGGCGCGATAATCTGGACATTGCCGTCGTCGGCGCCATCACGGCAGAGCAGCTTAAAACAGTCATAGATGAAGTGTTCGGGATCTTGCCGCAACAGGCCGACCTGCCGGCGATCAAAGGCATTAATGTGCAAAATGGCGGCGAAATTGCCCTGTACAAACAAGACATTCCGCAGACAATTATCGAGATCATGCAAGAAGGCATTGGCCGGGAAGACCCGGAATATTA
Organism: uncultured Rhodospirillales bacterium; assembly: GCA_965369185.1. Classification (GTDB taxonomy): domain Bacteria; phylum Pseudomonadota; class Alphaproteobacteria; order Micavibrionales; family Micavibrionaceae; genus UM-FILTER-47-13. The sequence continues at coordinate 3,369 of CBDUPU010000121.1, read as the reverse complement.
CACCGGCATAGTTATGAATTTCATTCTTGGCGGCTCTGGCTTTGGATCCCGCCTCACCGAAGAAATCCGTGAAAAGCGCGGACTGACTTATGGTATCGGCACTTATTTTTACGACCTCGAATATCTTGAGGGGCTTGGCGTTTCGACATCAACAAAAAACGAGTCAGTTGGCGAAATGTTGCAACTGATCAAGGCCGAGTGGGAAAGGATGCGCAGCGAGGTAGTGACGGACAAGGAACTGGCCAACGCCAAATCCTATCTGATCGGCTCCCTGCCGCTCAGCCTGTCGTCAACCGACCGCATTTCAGGCGTAATGCTCGGCCTGCAGCTTGACGATCTGCCGATTGACTACCTCGACCATCGCGCCGCGAAAATCAATGCGGTCAGTGCCGAAGACGTGCACGCGCTGGCGCAGGAATTGCTCACGCCGGAGCAGCTGACCATCATCATGGTCGGCAACCCGCAGGGCGTTACACCGACCAAAATCATAGAAAGCCTGCCAAATGTTGAATAAGACGGCAGAGTGGCGGGCGCTTGAAGCCCACCGGCAGGAGATTGAGCCGCAGACAATGCGGGCGATATTTAAGGCCGACCCGCAACGGGCAGATAAATTCACCCTGAACCTTGAGGGGCTTAGCGTCGATTATTCCAAGCATCGCATCACCGAAAAGACCATGGGGCTGCTGGTTGACCTGGCCAAAAGCCGCGACCTTGAAGGCTGGCGAGATCGCATGTTCAGCGGCGCAAAAATCAACAACACCGAAAACCGCGCCGTTCTGCATACCGCGCTGCGCGCTCCGGCGGACGCGGAAGTCATCGTTGATGGCGAAAACGTCATACCGTTTGTCCACGAAACACTGAACAGAATGCGCGATTTTAGCGAGGCCGTGCGCTCGGGGGCGTGGAAAGGCCATAGCGGCAAGACGATCAAAACTGTCGTGAATATCGGCATTGGCGGCTCCGACCTTGGACCGCGCATGGTGTGCGAAGCCCTCAAAACATATAATTCCCGCGATATTACGATGCGGTTCGTTTCCAATATCGACCCATCGGATCTGAGTGAAACGCTGCAATTATGCGACCCGGAAACAACGCTGTTTATTATCGCCTCCAAGACATTTACGACGCAAGAGACGATGGAAAACGCCAGAGCGGCAAAAGACTGGCTGCTGGATGCCTTTAAAGACGAAGCGGCAATCGCGCGCCATTTTTGCGCCCTGTCCACCAATGAAAAAGCGGTCACTGATTTTGGCATAGATGCCGCTAATATGTTCCCGTTCCGCGACTGGGTCGGCGGTCGCTATAGCCTGTGGTCGGCGATTGGTCTGTCGATCTGTCTTGCCGTTGGCTTTGACCATTTCCGCAAGCTGCTAGACGGCGCTCATGCAATGGATATGCATTTCCGCAGCACGCCGCTGGAGCAGAATATTCCGGTGGTGCTGGCGCTGCTCGGCACCTGGTATCGCAACTTCTGGGGAGCGGAGAGCTATGCCGTTCTTCCCTATGACCATTATCTCGGGCGTTTTGCCGACTGGCTGCAACAGCTTGACATGGAATCGAACGGCAAAAGCGTTGACCGTGACGGCAGGACGCTGGATTACGATACCGGGCCTGTTATTTTCGGTCAGCCGGGCACAAACGGCCAGCACGCTTTTTACCAGCTGATCCATCAAGGCACAGCTCTGATACCGTGCGATTTTATTGGCGCGCTACAAAGCCGTAACCCGATCAACGGCCAGCATCATATCCTGCTTGCCAATATGGTCGCGCAGGCACAGGCGCTGATGCAAGGGCGCACACTCGAAGAAGCAGGCGGCAATCCGCACCGGGTTTTTGCCGGCAATCGCCCTTCAACGACGATGCTGGTCGATATACTTGATCCCTATCACCTCGGCATGCTGCTTGCCTTATATGAGCACAAAATATTCGTACAGGGCATTATCTGGAACATTAACAGCTTCGACCAATGGGGCGTAGAGCTTGGCAAGGAACTGGCCCAAAACATCCTTGCCGCAAATCCGAAAGGGCTGGATAGTTCCAGCCAGAGCCTTATTGCGCGTATCGCCGGGAATTCATAAAATTTTAGCTAAATTTCGGCTAAGATATGACAGTGAAAAGTTTCTGTCTGATGTGTGTAAGGAATTCTTTGTAAAATGAACGCTCAAGCCCCGGCGCCGCAATCTGGCCTCGACCGCGTTACCCAGCGCGAGCTTGACGAGGCGATCAACAAGCACAAAACCTTTCTGAAAGGTGTTCGTGGCGGCGCGCGCGCTGTTTTCAAATTCAAAGACCTGTCCGGCTTGCATTTTCGCGGCGCAGACTTGTCACAGGCCGATTTTACCGGCTCTGTTTTGACCGGCGCAACCCTGACTAAGGGGACGTTTATGGGCGTGTCGTTCTTTGCCTGCGACCTGCGCAACGCCCATCTTGAAGATGCCAACTTTTCCCGCGCCGATTTCCGCGGCGCTTATGTCGCCGGTGCCGACCTGACCGGAGCAGATTTGGCAAAAGCCGATCTGCGCGAAGGCAAGATCATGGAAAAAGACGAAAACGGCGTCTTGCGCGACAAGAAATGGGGTAACAAGAAAATAAGCCAGAAGACAATCTTTTCCGGCGCTAAATTAAGCGAAACCAACCTTTCCGGCTCAAAAGCCTCGGCGGCGGACTTTTCCGATGCCGATTTGAGCGGCGTGATCGTCAAAGATGCCGATTTCAGCGGCGCCAACCTTGAAGGCGCCAATTTGTCCGATGCCGACTTTACCGGCTCGAACTTAAGCAAAACCAATTTGAAATCCTCGATCATGACAGGCACCGTCATGGACAACACCGAAACCGGCGGTGCCAATATCCGCGAAGCCTTGACCGACAATGCGATGGGCTCGAAAATCGAGGATACCGGCAAGAGTCTGCCGGAATTGCTTGAAGGACATACCGCATGGGTGGCCAGCGCCGGTAAAAACGGACAACGCCTTGATCTTAGCGGCTTTGATTTGCGTAGCATCACGGAACTGGCGACATATCCTTTAACCGCCATCAAGGCCGTTGGCGCTAATTTCCTGAAACAAAATCTGCAAGGCGCGCAAATTCAGAGCGCCCAGCTTGACCGCGCCGATTTCCGCGATTGCAATCTGAAAGGCGCCGACCTTCGCGGCAGTTCATTTAAAAATGCCATGCTGGGCCGCGCCAATTTATCCGAAGCCAAGCTGACCCCGCTAAAATTCACCAACCCTGACGGGACCGAATGGCTGCAACGCGTTGATTTGAGCGGTGCCAATTTACGTTACGCAATTCTGCGCGGCGCCGATTTAAGCGACGCGCTGCTGAATGGTGCCGATCTTTCCTATGCGGTGCTGATTGACTGCGATTTAC
>CBDUPU010000120.1:0-7404 GCA_965369185.1 uncultured Rhodospirillales bacterium | reverse complement strand
TATTCGGTGATTTTCAGGAACCACTGGTTCAGCTTGCGGCGCTCTACCGGCGCGCCGGAGCGCCAGCCCTTGCCGTCAACAACCTGCTCATTGGCAAGAACGGTGTTTTCAACCGGGTCCCAGTTGACGATCGATTCTTTGCGGAAGGCGAGGCCCTTATTATAGAAGTCGATGAACATTTTTTGCTCATGCTTGTAATAGTCAGGCTCGCAGGTCGAAACTTCGCGACTCCAGTCAATAGCCAGCCCCATGGAAAGCAGCTGGTCTTTCATCTGGGCGATATTCTGGTTTGTCCAGTCGGCCGGGTGAGTGTTGCGCTCCATCGCGGCGTTTTCGGCAGGAAGGCCGAGCGCGTCCCAACCCATCGGGTTCAGGACGTTAAAGCCCTGCGCTTTACGATATCTGGCAACGACATCCGACAGCGTGTAATTGCGGACATGGCCAACATGGATGCGCCCGGAAGGGTAGGGCAGCATTGCCAACACGTAATATTTATCCTTTGACGGATCTTCGCTGACCTCAAAGCATTTCTTTTCGGTCCACAGCTTCCGCCACTTATCTTCGGTATCTTTTATATTATAACGCTCGCTCATACTGAAAGGTTTACCCAAAAACGAATCAGGCCGCAACAAGGATGGCGCGGCCTGAGACAAAAAAAGGAAATTTGGCTAGTTTTTAAAGGTTGCCGCCCATCTGGGAAACGCGCAATTGGCGAGCGCGGGTCAGGATGGCGTCTTCGAGCTTACGCCCCATATCGTCGGCGACCGTGCTGTCTTGCCAGCTGCCGCCGCGGCGGTTTTGGCGAAAGACTTTGACTTGAATACCGTCAGAGCGCAGCTGGCGATCAAGAATAAAGACATTCAGTTTAAAGCGCTCGTTCGGCGTGTCGGGAGATGAGTACCAGTCGGTTAGAATGACGCCGCCAAAAGGATCGGCGCTGGCCAGCGGCATAAAGGAAACAGTGTCCAGCGACGCGCGCCATAGATAGCTGTTAACGCCGATGCCGGTTTCTTCGTCATTTTTACCCTCGTCGCGGCCAAAGACGCGCAGTCCGCCATCGCCGAAAATGCTGGACGCTTCGGCGTAAATATCATCTTTAGGTTCTGATCGGTCGGCGCCGGTGGGGTATTTCGCCTCTTTCTTGATGCCGCTGCAACCGGCAACGCTAATAAGAAGTGTCGCGAGAGCGATAAAAAGGAAGCTGCGGTGTGCGGTAAAGCCTTGCATATTGGTTGTCCTGCAAATGTGTACTGAAAACGAATATCATCATTTAGCACGCTGTATGGCGGCGCTCAAGTCTGAAAGGGGTCTAACCGGTACAGCTTGTAGCGATGCTCTTTGCGGCGGCAGAAGGTCTGTGACAAAAATGTCACGGTTCCGTGGAAAATGTTGCAAATATGCACAAGCTAGATTGACGGCGAGTCCGCTTAGTGAGTAAATAGCCGCAGTCGTTATCCGGTTGGATAGCGTATTCCTTATATGACCTTTGCTGGGTTATATGTTCAACTTAATAGTCAAATCTTTGTGATTGGAGAAACTTGACATGAAAAAACTTCTACTTGGTACGGCTGCTGTAGCCATGGGCCTGTCCTTCGCGGCAGCTCAGGCAAACGCACAAGTCAAACTTGACGTTGGCGGCCACGCAAAACTGTACGGTTCCTGGCTTGACCAAGACACCCAAAATGACAACGCAGCAACCACTGCAACCGATGAGAGCCTGGAAGAGCGCAGCTTTGATATCCTGCGTGAAACCGAGCTGCACTTCTCTGGTGAAACCACCCTCGACAACGGTCTGACCGTTGGTGCGCACGTTGAAATCGACCTTGACGGTTCTGATGACAGCTTCGCTGGTACCGACGCTGAAGAAGCATATGCTTACTTCTCCGGCGCATGGGGCCGCGTAAACTTCGGCCGTGAAGACGGCGCAGCTTACCTGCTGCAAGTTGCTGCTCCTTCTGCAGATTCCAACTACGACGGTATCCGTCAGTGGGTTGCACCGGTCAACTATAACCTGTTCTCCAGCGATATCGGCGCAAACGCTAGCCCGAGCCTTGACGAGATCTTCAGCACCGGCTTTACCACAAACGATGTAATTGTTGACTTTGATGGCAACAACAGTGGTGTGAACCCGGGCGGCACAGCAGGTGATACTTTTGTTGGCGCAGCTTTGAACGGCACCACTCTCAGCAGCCGTTTTGACTATGATCAGGCCATTTCCGGTTACAGCGACAAGCTGACCTACATGACCCCGGTCTTTAACGGTTTCCAAGCTGGTGTTTCTTACTCACCTGAAAATGCTGCTTCTGCAGACTTTGGTAACGGTCAGGATGATGTAGCTAACGATTATGGTGATGTCTGGGACGTCGCTGCACGTTATGAAGGTCAGTTTGACGAAATTGGTGTCACCATCGGTGGTGGCTGGACACGCGCTTCTTTGGAAGCTGAAACCGCAAACAACCCGGTTTTCTACCGTTCTGCTGAGACCGCAGCTGTTAACGCTGTTGGTTTTGACGCTGGTATTGATGAAGTCATCGCAACTCTTGATGACCGTACCGCATGGAACGTAGGCGTTGACTTTGACTGGAAAGCTTTCGGTCTTGGTGCAGCGTATCTGGTTGACGATAACGGCGTTTCTGGCGAAAATCTTGAAACTACTACATGGGTAGTTGGTCTTGATTACACGACTGGTCCGTTCAAACTTGGTGCGACCTACCTCAACCAAAACACTGATGTTGTGAGCACTGAAGTTGAAGTTGACCGTTGGACCGGTGGTGTTGTTTACACCTATGGCCCGGGCATGACCTTCCGCGGTTCCGTTAGCTGGCTGGACCACGAAGAAGATGCTGGCTTCACTGCTACTAGTGAAGACGCAACCACTGTTCTTCTCGGTACCCAAATCAACTTCTAATCATTTAGAAGTCTGAAGAATTAAGGAGAGGCGCGGAATTGTCCGCGCCTCTTTTTTATTGGCAGGAAACCGTTATGTTTGTACAAAGGCTAGGTATATAAGAAGCCACAGGAAATAAGGTGCCCGCTACACGTTATGAACTCCTCTCACAAAAGTCGTCCTTCTCGAAATAACGCAGGAGAATTTTTTCAGCGTGGTGTGCAATTCCATACTGCGGGGCAGGTATCACAAGCGGTTTCTATGTACGAAAAGGCCTTGGCGGCCGATCCTGGTTATGCGCCGGCTCTTCATCATCTTGGTATGATACTCTGGCAGAAGGGGAGCTATGATAGTGCGCTGCGCCATGTGCAAAAAGCAATTTCCAAAGCGCCGCGAGATCATGGGGCGCATAATACCCTCGGTCTTATATACACATCCCAGCAAAATTATACTGCTGCGGAGCGGAGCTTTTCAAAGGCACTTTCGTTAAAGGCTGATTATGCCGAAGCATGGTTTAATCTCGCACGGCTGTGCGTCATACAATTTGACTGGAAGCGAGCATTCGAAGCGAGTACCCGGCTTCTTGCGGTAAGGCCGGATCATGCAATAGGACGGCTGCTTAATCTTGCGGCGAAAGCCGAGCTCGGGCGGGTTCATGAGCTGGACGCAGAAGCAGAAAACATTTTTAAAGCGATGCCGCATAACCCGTTGTCTTTATATTTAATGGGAAAAATTTATTTTCGTTGGTCGCGTGCGCAGTTGGCGCTTGAGGCTTTTGAGGCTGCTCTAACAATAGACCCCAATCATATGCTGTCGCTTTACGGTAAGGCGCAAGCGTTATTGGAGCTGGATGAAAAGGACACTGCGAAAGACGTTCTAATGGCCGTATTGGATGCTAATCCGGCCTATATGGGCGCATTACGACAGCTGGCGCAACTTCATCGTTTTCAAGAAGGGGATGAAGTCCATGAAAGGCTTCAAAAAGCCTGGCAATATAGAAAGACTGTGGACCCGTTGCAGCAAGCAGAATTGCATTATGCCTGGGGGCGTTATTATGCTGATACGGGGGATACAGAAAAGACATTTTCTAGCTGGCATAAAGCTGGAGCCGCGAAACTGGCGGGGCGGCCATATAAGCTGGACGATGATCGCGCATTATGCGCTCATCTTAAAAATTTATTTCCTGTATGCCCGTCGGTTCGGTGTAATGGTAAGGTAAATGAATTTACGCCTATCTTTATTGTAGGTATGCCGCGCTCCGGCACGACATTGATGGAACAGATTTTTGCAAGCCATCACGCGGTTGGTGCAGGCGGAGAAACACGTTTTTTGGAATTTGCCCTCGGCGATGATGCTGTGCAGAGGGATATTGTAAGTTGTACGGGCGCTGATGATAAGGGGCTGGTACGGGCGGCGAATGACTATCGAAAGCATCTGGCGGCACTGGTGCCGGATGGCCGCTTTAAAACCGACAAGATGCCGTATAATTATTTGTATCTCGGTTTTATTTATATGCTGTTTCCGCAGGCCAAGATTATCCATATGCAAAGACACCCGATGGACACTTGTTTGTCTTGTTTTGGGCTTTCATTTAATAGTGGCCACGGGTGGAGCTATAACCTGAAAGATCTCGGCCGTTATTATACGCAGTATTATGAGTTGATGAAGCATTTTGCCAGAGGATGCTTTTATTGATGTACGTTACGAAGATCTTGTGCAGGACCTGGAAGGAAAGGCGCGTGAGGTGACGCAATGGTGCGGTCTGGATTGGGACGAAGATTGTTTGAATTTCTATGATAATCGGCGTGCAATACGTACGGCAAGTACACAACAGGTCCGTCAGCCGATATATACCAGCTCTGTTTATCGGTGGAAGAAATATGAGCAACAGTTGGCGCCGCTTAAGAAAGTTCTTGAACCTATAATCAAGGATCTGCGGTATGAGGAGTAATTGGTGAGCCGGATATTGGAGAATATTGGTCTTGTGCGCAATAGGATTACCGCGGCTGCCCGGGAAGCCGGGCGTGATCCTGCAAGTGTTAACCTCGTTGCGGTGAGTAAACGGCAGTCGGAAGAGAGTATTCGCGCTGCGCTGGAGGCCGGACACAGGCTGTTTGGTGAGAACAGGGTGCAGGAGGCGCAGGAGCACTGGGGAGATTTGCGGGCAGAATATCCCGATGTGCGGTTGCATCTGATCGGGCCGTTGCAGACCAACAAGGTTAAGGAAGCGGTGGCGCTGTTTGATTGTATCGAGACGCTTGACCGTGAGAAGCTGGCGCGCAAGCTGGCCGATGAAATGGCGGCGCAGGGGCGTGACTTGCCGTGCTTTATCCAGGTTAATACCGGCGAGGAAGCGCAAAAAGCGGGGATTTTGCCTGCTTATATTGAAGAGTTTCACGATTATTGCCGTTATGAGTGCGGGCTGGATGTGCGTGGGCTGATGTGTATTCCGCCGGTTGACGACCTGCCGGCGCTACATTTTGCGTTTTTGAAAAAGCTGGCGGCGCGCCATGAATTGCCCGATTTGAGTATGGGGATGAGCGCGGACTTTGAAAGGGCGATTGCGCTGGGGGCGACGTATGTAAGGGTCGGGACGGCGCTGTTTGGGGAGCGGGTTTAGTTTATTTAACCACAAAGGACACCAAGATCACCAAGTTTTTTTTAAAATTGTACCACAGGCCGCTTGGTGATCTTGGTGTCCTTGGTGGTTCGTTTTTTTGAAGATCCTTCGCTGCGCTCGGGATGACAAAGAGAGGGGTGGCGGTTTGGGTTTAGTTTTTCATTTCTTCGCGAAGTTTTAGCGGCATAGGATCGAGCTTCAGCTGGGTGATCGGTTCGCGGATCGGGTTACCGATGCCGTCTCCACCCATCCGTTGATCCAGGCGCTGATTTCCTCGTGTTTGCGAATCATGGTTCCGGCGGTACGGCCATCGGCGGCGGGGACACGTTCATAAACGGCGCGCTTGCCGTAGCCAAGGTCGGTAAAGCCAATCATGTTGCCGGGCAGTTCGCCTTCCCCGTTTTCCAGCTTGTCGATTGCTGCGTTCAGCTGTTTGACCGGAGGCTGCGCCGCGCCCTCGCTGCGATATTGCGGTTTTTCGCCGTTCAGGGCCAGGGCGATGACATTGCCGGGTATGTCTTTGCCGGTTTCATATTCAATGGCCGTATTGACCAGACCGGCTGCAGCACCGACCGCCCCGCCATAAAGGCCGCCGCCGATGATTTTGGAGATCGGTTTGATGTCATCGCCGGTAATCTCGCGGTAGATATGGCCGACCACAGGCAGTTGCTGCAGCGGGTTAACCATGTCGAGCAGGTCACCAAAGCCGAACGGTTCTGCGCTTGTGGTGCTCTGGTCTTCTGCGCCATCGGCATAGGCCATGGCGTCTTTGAAATTATGAGCGGCATCAGGGTTTGCCGCGTGAGCAAGTTTTTGGGTGACGGCGGATTTGGCACTGTTGCTTGTTTCCCAGACAGGTACTTTGCCGCCCATACGGTCATTTTCCCGCCAATGCAGGACTTTGCGGCTTTGTGCTGCCTTGTTTTGGGTTGCGGGACTTTGTTCAGCGTTTACGTTTTTGCCCCCGAATATCGCGGCTTCTAGCATTTATCTTTTTCTCCTTGGGAAAAGATGCTGCAAACGGCGTGCCATGTTTAAAAGCGTTTGATATGAAGGGAGTAGCGTGATTGCAAGGCAGGCGAAACGCGCAGGGCGGCGGATTTTGCCGCCTTTAACACGCAATTTTAGCCGCGTTATCCGCCATTTTCAGCGGTGAGACAAGCTGCTAGATTATAGGGATGAGTGATAAACCGATCATGATTATCAGCAAAGACGCTGTGATGCGCCGCGTATTGCAAGAAGCGCTGGCCACATATGATGCGGGCGCTGTGCCTTTGGTTGCGGCCAGTGTGGAGGAGGCGCAAGGGGAAAGCGTGCGGACGATCTTGCTGGCCTTGCCACTAGGCATGGGTGGCGGGGCCGAAAATATCTCACGCCTGAAGGAAAAGTTTTCGGGGGTGCCGATTATCGCGGTTTTGCCGCAAGGCGCTGCCGGTGCGGATGATTGCGGGCTGAACACGGCGGATATATTTACCATGCCTTTGCGGATCGGCGCGCTGCTTGACCGGCTGCGCAGGCATCGCAGCGGCATGGCGGCGGTGATCGCGGAGGAGAAGGTTTTTATCGGACCGCATGTGCTTTTGGCCGAGGAGGGAAAGCTGCTGCTGGAAGGGCAAGAGGGAGAGGTACGGCTGACGGAAAAAGAGTGCGATATTTTACACGCGCTGCATCATTCGCGAGGCCGGACGGTTAACCGAAAAGATTTGCTGGAACAGGTGTGGGGCTATGCCGAAGGGGTCGAAACACACACGCTGGAAACCCATATTTACCGCCTCAGGCAAAAGCTGGAGAAAGACCCGGCCAATCCGGTTTTGTTATTAACCGAAGAGGCCGGATACCGGCTGGTTTAGGTTTTTTCACAATAGGTAAGCGCGATATAAGGCGGCATGTTTTCATG
>CBDUPU010000119.1:0-7411 GCA_965369185.1 uncultured Rhodospirillales bacterium | reverse complement strand
TAAGCACTGGCCTGAAACGCGATTTGAGGATAGTTGTCTTCCGAATTGAAGTATTTTGCGAAGAATTCTTGGCAGTTTTTGACGCCGAGATCTTCCAGCCCTTGTTTAAGGTCGTGTCCCGTCACAACCGGAAAATAGTCTGTGCTATCTTCTGCCGAGGCTGCGCGCCCGTAGCTAAAGAGGATAAAAATAAATAATATCAGTGCAATCGTTCTCATTATTTGAAGGGTTTACCATTGGGTTAAGCCAATAGCAACCAGCCTGTACGTAAGAAATACACACTAAAACCCGCCAATCCGGCGGGTTTTTTATTGTTTTAAACGAAGGAGAAACCATGACCACCGAACATATTAAAATGCCGGATGTCGCGCCGTTGGTGCGTTATCTCGCGGACGGCGCGCAGACCGTCTATACCTATCCGTTCCCGATTTTTGCCAGCGAAGACCTCGCGGTTTATTTTGACGGTGCGCGCCAGTATAGCGGCTATAGTGTCGCCGGGGCGGGCGCAACGGCGGGCGGTACGGTTACGTTTGATGCTGCGCCTGCCAGCGGCGTGACCGTGATGATCGAGCGCCGCATGAAGCTGGAGCGCCTGACCGACTTTCTGGAGGGCGGCGACTTTTCCGCGCAGGCGATTAATACCGAGCTTGATTTCCTGCTCGGCGCGATCCAGCAGGTCGGCCGCGACCAAAGTCCGATGTTGCACTACAGCGATGATGAGGAACCGGCGGACGTTGTGCTTCCTGTAAAAAGCCAGCGCGCGAATATGGTGCTCGGCTTTGACGCGGACGGTGATCCGGTCGCGGTCAGTACCGAAGGCACGATGGCTGCGCCCGATTTCACTGCCAGCGGCACCGGCGCGGCGACCCGCACCAGCAGCGATAAATTCTCCGACCTGATCTCGGTGAAGGATTTTGGTGCGGTCGGCGACGGGCTGACCGACGATACGCTGGCGATCCAGCAGGCGCTGGCCGCTTATCAAAATGTCTTTGTTCCGGAAGGTACTTACCTGATTGCAGCGCCGCTGACTCTCGGCAATAGCCAGTCATTGTTTGGCGCAGGGCAGGCCAGCATCATCAAGTGCCAGACAGACAGCTTTAACGCGATCGACGTTCCGGCGTCTTATGCCCGCATTGCCGGCCTGAAAATCGAGGGCGGCGCGGTTGGTATCGCCTTGACCGGCGGCGTGGCAGAGTGTGTACAAAACGCCGTTACCGACGTTAATATCGTCAGCGCTTCCATCGGTATCCAGCTCGATGGCGGGGCGAGCAGCACATATCCTTGCTACTGGAATAATTTCAGCCGCATCATGATCGAGCAGCCGGACACGCACGGCGTTCATTTGACCCTGAGCGGGGCGGGAGATACGCCGAACGCCAACCGTTTCCACGCGGTGCGGGTTTATTCCAAGGGCGCTTCGACCACCGGCAGCGGCTTTTACGTCGAAGACGGCGCGCATATGAACAGCTTCATCGACTGCGAGGCCAACGTGAATGGCGCGACCGCGACCAGTTGCTTCCGCATCGGCGCCAATGCCTCCAAAACCATGCTGGTAAATTTATATACTGAAAGCACCAACGGCGTGCCGAACGTCCAGCTTGACGCCGGGGCGAGCGAAACTGCGATTGTGAATCTGCACGCCCAGAGCGACGGCGCGGCGATCTATGATCTGTCCGGCGGCGATTATGATGCTTTTAATGCCGGCTACCCGGATAAAAACCGGATGCGCGGCACTGTTGTTACCGACCTCAAGGCGACATTGATGCGCTTTGATACCGAGTATATCGACACCGCAGGCACGACAGAAATTGACCTGTCGCACTCCGTCCACATTGTCGATGCCACCGCAGGCGCGATCACGATCGAACTGCCCGATGCCACCACCGCGCCGGGCGTCAGTATGAGCGTCAAGAAAAAGGACGGCAGCGGGAACATCGTGACAATCAGCGAAGTCGCAGGCGGCACCGGTGGACCGGACGGCGCGGATTTTCAGCTTGGTGGCAAGGGCGACTTTATCACTGTTCAGTCCAATGGCGCGGGCTGGCTGGTCGTGTCTTCGAACCGCATGGCAGGCAACACCCGTTACATTGATAGCAGCGGCGTGGTCGATATTGACCTGTCGGTTGATACGTACCTGCTGTCTTCTTACGGCGGGGCGATGACCGCGCGGCTTCCGCCCGCCAATGCGGCGGAGGCAATAGGCCGCACCGTCACCCTGAAAAAGACAGATGTGTCTGCCAACGCCATTACCGTCACCGAGCAGGGCGGCAACGGTCCCGACCAGTCAAGTCAAACGCTTGCCGCCCAGTATAACGCGGTCACGGTTGTGTCCGATGGTGGTCAGTGGTTCGTGCTGAACAGTTATTAAAGCAGCTTTTGAAAAGACAAAAGGATCGTAATGAGTATTACCAAAATCGAAGACGAAACCAGGCGGCAGATATCGGTCTTTCTGCCTGATGCCATAGCAAGGGCGCTGGATTCCTATCACAGCTTCTCGGCGCAGGAACCGCCGGACGAGGCCAAGGAATTCACCGCCCACCATAATGCCTGCAAGGTCGCGATCGCCCATATAGAGCTGCTGATCAAGCTGGCACGCTGGGCCGATTTGCCCGACGCGGCGGCGGAAAACCACAACCAGCAAATCGTTTTGGCAACCATCATGCAAGAAGCGCAGGAGGAGCTTGACGGCTATAAGCAGGCCGCGAAGCAGCCTTAAAACATGTTTCGTTTCAATCACTATCAACAAGGGGAGATTTGAGAGGATGAATGGACCAACCAATCAATTTCAGGCTGTTTCTGGCGGTCTGGAACAGGCTGCAGGGGCAGCAGACCCCGCAAATTCACCTGCGGATAGCAAACTGGCTGGAAACGGCATGGCAGCAGGGTGATAAACGGCTGCTGTTGCAGGCTTTTCGCTCCAGCGGCAAAAGCACGATTACCGGCCTGTTCGCGGCGTGGCTTTTATACCGGCAGCCGGATTTGCGTATCCTTGTGCTGGCCGCCGATTTGATGCTGGCCCGCAAGATGGTGCGTAATGTCAAACGCATTATCGAGCGCCATCCGCTAACCGCGTCGCTTAAACCCGACCGCGCCGACCAGTGGGGCGCGGATCGTTTTACCATCAAACGGCAACTGGAACTGCGTGACCCGTCAATGCTGGCCAAGGGCGTCAGCGCCAATATCACCGGCAGCCGCGCCGATATTATCCTGTGTGATGACGTTGAAGTGCCCAATAGCTGCGACACCGCGCAAAAGCGCGCCGATCTGCGCGAGCGGCTCGCTGAAATTTCGTACGTCCTCGTACCCGGTGGTACCCAGCTTTATATCGGTACGCCGCATACCTGGTACACGATTTACGCAGACGAGCCGCGCCGCGAGATCGGCGAAGACAGGCCGTTTCTAGCTGAATTCAAGCGTCTGTGCATTCCGGTGCTGGAGGAGGGGCAGAGCGCATGGCCGGAACGTTTTGCCATTGAGGACATCGAGCGCATTCGCCGCGCCACCGGCCCGAACAAGTTTTCATCGCAGATGATGCTGGTGCCGGTCAATATCGCCGAAGGCCGCCTCGACCCTGCCGCCTTTCGTCGTTATGAGGCGGGTATTGATTTTTACAAGGAAATCAACTTGCTACAGATCGGCGATCACCGGATGGTTTCGGCGAGCGCGTGGTGGGACCCGGCCTTTGGTAAAAATGGCGGCGACGGCAGTGTTCTGGCGGTTGTTTTTGCTGATGAGTCAGGCGCTTACTGGCTGCACCGGATAGAGTACTTAAGGGCTGGTGGCCTTGATCCGCTTGAGGATGAAGCTACACAGCAATGCCGTCAGGTGGCGCAGATACTGAAAGATTTGCACGTCCCGTCAGTGGCGCTGGAGATTAACGGCATTGGCCGTTTCTTGCCAAACATCCTGCGCCGTGAACTGGCGCTCGCTCGCGTGCCATGCGCCGTGCGCGAGATTGCCAGTTCGCGACCCAAGGACATCCGGATCATGGAGGCCTTCGATACAGTGCTTGCCGCGCGGCTGCTTTACGTTCATGCCGGTGTCTATGACACGCCCTTTATGTCGGAGGTGCAAGAGTGGCGCCCCGGCGCCAAGGGCGGGCGTGATGACGGGCTTGATGCGGTTGCGGGTGCGCTGTCGCAGGAGCCTGTGCGCCTGAAGCGCTATCACGGCAGCGCCGGACGCCAGAGCTGGCAGGGCGGCAGCGGCGCAACCCACAAAGCCAAAACAGATTTCGAGGTTTGATATGAGTTTTATGTCACAGGAACTTGCCTGGTGGATCACGGTTGTCGATCTGCCGGCGATGGCGGGGCTGTTCGCCCTGACATGGCGTACCCGCCGTGATGCCGAGCACGCGGTCCGCCATTTGCGCGATGTTGTCGATACACGCAACAGCCAGCTGCGCGACGCGCTCGCCGCTTTCAAACTGGAGGTCGCTAAAAGCTATGCCTCGATCAGCGATATGCGCGAACTGGAAGACCGTCTTGTCGGTCATTTGCTGCGCATTGAGGCCAAGCTCGACAAAACCGCAATGAAAACCGAGGCGCTCAGCGCCGGAAAGGGAGGTGCGACATGAGAAATCTAATACCCGTCCTGCTGGAGCGGAAAGTGGCAGATGAGAAAGAGTTTGCCCGCGCCCTTGAAATTGACGTTCTTGCCCGCACCCTGTGGGGCGAGGCGCGCGGTGAGGGAGATGCCGGGATGCAGGCGGTCGCTAATGTCATCATCAATCGCCGGAAACGCGGCGGCTGGTGGGGAAACAGCATTATCGGCGTTTGCCAGAAACCATTCCAGTTTAGCTGCTGGAACAAGGACGACCCAAACTACCGCGCCGTGCAGGCGGTCGATGCCAAAGACATATATTTTGCAACGGCATTGCGGGTTGCTCGTCGCGCGGTTTACGGCGCGTTGCCGGACATTACAGATGGTGCCGACCATTACCACGCCGCCGGGATCTATCCGGTCTGGAGCAAGGGCGAGCGTCCGGTCGCCGTAATCGGCAATCACATTTTTTACAGGCTTAGAAAAGGAACTGACCATGTTTGAACAAATAATCTCTACTCTTTCAAACCCCGCTTTTATCGAGATGGTGCAGCAATGGCTGCTCGCCTTTACCGGCGTTGTAACAGCGGCCAGCGCGATAACCGTTCTGACCCCGACCCGTGCCGATGACCGGTTGCGGCGTTATGTGCTCGCCGTGCTGAATTTCCTCGCCCTGAATATCGGCAATGCCCGTAACAAGGGAGATGGGGAGAATGGCTAATGCGCTGTTTTTGTTTCTCCTCACGGCGCTGGTCGTCGCTTGCTGTGCCTTTTACCGGGCCGGCAGGTGGCGCCAGCGCGCCCGTGCGGCGGAAAAACGCGCCGTGTCTAATAAGCAGGCGCGTACGCTTCAGGATGATGTTGCTCTTGATCCTGCTTTGCGGGAGCGGGTGCGCCGTGAGTTCGACCGGCCCTGATTTTTGCGGCGTTTACCGGCCGGTTGCCACCTTGCAATGCGGCCGTGAAAGCCAGAAACTGGCAGTGGATCAGAATAATGCTGTTTATCTGGAATTTTGTCGCTAGGCTTATGACTGGGACTTTGCCGCGGGAATCGTCGGCTTCTTATGCTCGCGCCAAATCACGCAGAATCCTGCACCGATAATAAGCGCCGCCCCGCACAGCGTTTGCCATGACGGCATGTCGTGAAATACCACCATGCCGATCAGGATGCCCCAGATCATCTGTGTGTAGTGGAAGGGGGCAACGATGGCCGTTTCAGGTGAGCGTGCGAAGCCGAGTGCCGAACACATCATGGCAACCATAATCAGCAGCGGCAGGATAACAAATAGTGGCCAGTGCGCCGCTTCAATCGGCGTATAGTCGAAAAACATCAGCGGCACATTCAATATCAGATTGCCGACAAACGGATAAAGGAAGTAAAGCGGCAGCCTGTCCTTGTCGCCGATTTTGCGCATTAAAAGCAGGTTGCTGGTGATAGAGAGCATCGAGGCAAAAGCATAGAAAATGCCGATATTCATTGTCTGGAATTGCGGCCCTGCAATAATCAGGACGCCGGCAAAGCCGATAAACAGCGCGCCGAGACGGTAGGCGCCAATACGCTCCTTGAAGAACAGGGAAGACAGGGCGCTGATCAAGATAGGGGCGAGAAACAAGATGCCGTACATGTCCGCCAGCGGGATATAGGCCAGAGTGTGGACGATGCAAAAGGCTGTCATGGTCATGCTGATTGCTCTGGCAACATGCCAGCGCCAGCGCGGCGAATGAAATCCGCGCATTCCGTGGCTCTTAATAATCCAGATACACCCCAGAATGACGGCAAAAATACTGTTGAGCGCCAAAATCTGTGACACGCCGTAATATTGCGTCAGCCACTTGCTGCAACTGTCGCCGAGGCTAAACAGGAAGAAGCCGCAACAGACAAGTGCGATGGAATGCAGGGCCGGATGTGTATCACGCCAGAGCATCCCGCCTTAACCATTTACCAGAAAGTGAGTCCATACTGCCGCAGCGTAACCCAGCAGGATGATCGGCGACCATTTCAGGTGCGAGAAGAAGGTGTATTGCCCGCGGGCAAGCCCCATCAATGCAACACCGGCCGCCGAACCGATCGACAGCATGCTGCCGCCGACACCTGTTGTCAGCGTCACCAACAACCATTGAAAGCTGTCCATCTCCGGGTTCATGGACAATACTGCGAACATTACGGGGATATTGTCAACAATCGCGGAAGAAAAACCCAGTATGATATTGGTAGCGCTCGATCCCCACTGGTCAAACATGTGGTGTGAAGCAAGGTCGAGATAGCCGATAAACGTCAGGCCGCCAACACAGAAAATAACTCCGAAGAAGAAAAGGAGCGTATCCCATTCTGAATCGGCGATATTTTTGAAAATGTCGAAATTTTGGTCTTTGTTCTTGGCCAGTTTGCGAATGTAATATGCCCAAAGCATGAGTAGCGCCATGCCGGTCATCATGCCCAGAAACGGCGGAAGTCCCAAAACCTGCTCAAAGCTGACTGCCATAACGATTGTAAAAAGACCAAGGAAAATAATCATTTTGCCGCCGGGTTTGATCGTATCATGATGCTTAACAGACCAGGGTTTCTCTTTGGGAACAAAGAAGCTCATGATAGTGGCTGGAACCAGAAAGCAGATGACGGATGGTAAGAAGAGCGCAAAAAACTCAAAGAATTCAGCTTTTTGTGCCTGCCAGACCATCAGCGTGGTGATGTCACCGAACGGGCTAAACGCACCGCCTGCGTTAGCCGCGCAAACGACATTGATGCAAGCCAGTGAAACAAAGCGCGGGTCGTTGCCGCCAACGGCCATAACAACGGCACCCATGACCAGAGATGTTGTCAGATTGTCGGCAATGGGCGAGAGGAAAAACGCCATAATACCGGTGATCC
>CBDUPU010000118.1:0-7414 GCA_965369185.1 uncultured Rhodospirillales bacterium | reverse complement strand
GGTCCGATGCTCAATATTATTCACCAGTTGATGGGCGGTTTGCGCTCCAGCATGTAGGGGAGGCGTATAAGAGAAGGAAGCGTTCCGGCGGTGGGCAGTGAGGGCAATTTACTTCTGCTCTTCGGTGGAATTTTCTGCTGCGTTTTTATCCGCAACCAGTCCCGTAATGAAATTAACCAGAAAGGCGAGTGCGACAAGAACGCCGAAAGTGCCGCCGACTTTGATAAATATGCCGCCACTGAGCAGGGCAGGGCGCCATAGTTCGACAATCCCCATACCGGCAAGGACGGTCATCATCAGGATCGCAAGAAAAGCAGAAAATCTAAAGGCTGGCATATTCAAATCCTTTGCAGCGATGTCCTAGTCGAAATAGCGAATCCGGTCTTCCGGCGGCAGTTCGCTGTTGAGCAGCATTTCCAGCCGGCGCGGATTTTCCTGCCGTGCGATCGAGCCCATGGCCGTCAGCACCAGATTTTTCAGCATGGTTTCGTCGTTGGAGTTACGCTCCAGCTTTGCCGCGAGCGGGCCAAGAATAACCGTGCCGAGGATGGCCCCGTAAAAGGTGGTCAAAAGCGCAACTGCCATTGCCGGGCCAATTGATGAGGGATCGTCAAGCTGCGCCAGCATCTGCACCAGACCGACCAGCGTACCGATCAGCCCCATGGCCGGTGCGATTTCCGAAGCGCGTCGCAGTACGCTTGCCGAGCGGCGGTGGCGTTCGGAAAGAGCGTCAACTTCCTGCCCCAGTACACGGTCGATATCTTCGCCGCTATAGCCGTCAGTAACAAGCTGTACAGCGCGGGCAAGAAACGGGTCTTTGCGCAGTTCAGGCTCCGCGCTCGACAAGGCCAGCAGGCCTTTTTTACGGGCGAGGGTGGCGATATCCATCAATTGCTTCGCCATCACCTGCGGATGACGTACCCGTCTCAGCATGGTGTTAGCAAGAATGCCCGGTACGTGTTTCAGTTCGTCCCCTGTGTAGGAAACGGCGGTGGCTGCCATAGAGCCGAGAATAACGATCATGAAGGAGGGGCCGTTCAGGAAGTTCGCATTACTCTGCCCCATCGCGATTGCGATAACAATCAAGGCCAGCGCGCCAATCAGGCCGAGAATCGTGGCAAAATCCGGCTTTACAGAAGGGGGGCGTATCCGGATTTCCGGGTCGCTGCCGGTTGCAATATTTTGTACCTGAGCTGCATCGCTGGTCATAAGTTTAAAATACTCCGCCTTAAAGATCGTCTCGGTAGCTGGTTTAGGTTATGAGTTTAGCCGCGATCTGATTTGACGATTTCCGTCATGGTCACGCCGAGCTTGTCTTCCACGACCACCACTTCGCCACGTGCGACAAGGCGGTTATTAACATAGATATCAATCGCTTCGCCGACTTTGCGGTCCAGCTCGACCACGGCGCCCCGGCCAAGTTTTAGAAGCTGGCTGACCTGCATGGTCGATCGGCCAAGAACAGCGGAGATTTGCACCGGAATATCATATATTGCGGTAACGTCACCGGCCATCGGCTCGCCGTAATCATATTCCGGCTCGTCTTTTGAGCTGAAATTACCTTCTTCTTCAATTTCGCTGAGATTCATGCCGCCTTCATCGCCCATAATCTCGTCGATAGCGTCCTGATCCTGCGGCGTCTGGTCGTCGTCACTCATCAATTTTCTCCGTTATCGTCTGTTTGTGCATCTTGCTGCATTGTGGCGCCATCCTGATGCGGGGAGGTTTGATCATCTACCCTATTATCCTGCAGCGAGGGCTTATCAGCAAGTATATGTTCTAACTGTCTGTGAATTTCTTCGGCGAGGGCGGTGATATCACGCGCGGCACCGCCATTATTCCAGCGCATACGGCAGTCGCCCGCGCCCAGATCTGCCTTGCCCGTAACGGTAATTTTGCAGTTTGCCGGCATATCGCCCGCCAGGCTTCCCAGCCGTTCCTGAACAGCGTCACGGAAATCCTCATGGATCTCGATAATAATTTCCGGCGCGTCTTTCTGACCTTGCAAAACGCGGGTTATAACCTCTTCGACTTCATTCAGCCCGTATTTCTTGTTCAGCGCGGGAAAAATGCGGGCAAAAATCGTGCGGGCCACCAGAACGGCCTCGCCTTCATACTGGTCATTACGCAGCGCTTCAGATTCGAACAAGGTCTTAAAGCTGCTGCCAATTGTTCCCAGCAGTGTGGCTATTTGTTTCTCCCGGCTGGCGGCAGCTTCGGCAAGCCCGTCTGTACGCCCGCGCTCATATCCTTCTTTGCGTGCAGCTTCAAGTTCCTGCTCACTGAAGGTAGGCGGGGGAGGCTCCTCGACAATAACCTCTTCCTCATAGTCTTCATCAAAACAGTTTTGGTCGAAGAGGAATTTCTTGGGGTTGCCGGTCTTTGTCTTTTTATCCTTGGATGCGATCATACTAGTAAATTAGCTCATCTTCATCGGAGCCGCTGGAAATGACGATTTCGCCGCGTGCCTCAAGGTCTTTGGTGACATTGACAATATATTGCTGGGCTTCCTCTACCTCTTTTAGGCGTACCGGTCCCATCGCGGCCATGTCTTCTTTCATAATCTTGGCGGCGCGCTCGGACATATTGGAGAAGAACAGGTCGCGTAGCGTTTCCGTAGAGCCTTTGAGGGCGGTCGGAAGCTTGTCCTTGTCCACCGCGCGGATGACGGTTTGAATTGCTGTCGGGTCCAGCTTCAGCAAATCCTCGAAGGTGAACATCAGGCTGCGGATCTTCTCGGCAGATTCCGGTGCCGATTTCTCCAACTCGTCCATAAACTTGCCTTCGATCGAACGTTCCAGGCTGTTAAAGATTTCGGCCATCATTTCATGGCTATCACGGCGCTGGGTGCGGGCAAGGTTGGACATGAATTCAGTGCGCAGTGTGCGCTCGACATCCTCGAGAACTTCTTTCTGAACGGCTTCCATGCGCAGCATACGGTGAATGACTTCCAGCGCGAAATTTTCAGGAAGAAGTCCGAGGACGCGGGCTGCGTGCTCTGTCTGAATCTTCGACATGACGACCGCGACGGTCTGCGGATATTCTTTTTGCAGGAAGTTCGCCAGGATTTCCTCGTTTACGTTGCCGAGCTTCTCCCACATTGTCCGGCCGGCAGGGCCACGGATTTCTTCCATGATCTCGCCGACTTTGTCGGTGCCGAGAACTTTTTGCAGCAGGCGTTCCGTTGAATCCAGTGTGCCGATCAACGCATTTGTGGAGCTCATTTGCTCGGCAAAATCGACGAACAGGCGCTCTACGACGTTGGCGCTGACCTTGCCGAGATTAGCCATGGTTTGGGAAATCTCCATGATTTCCTCATCATCCATATGCTTGAAGATATTAGCCGTATGCTCCTCGCCGAGCGCAAGCAGGAAAATGGCTGATTTTTCAGCTCCTGTTAGCGTCCGATAATCTTCACGTACCCGCATAGCCCCATGCACCTTATTCTAAACGTTTAGTTTTAAGACCTTCGTCTTCTCTTTTTATCAGCTTTCCGAACTCATCCAGCTCCGCAATACGGACACGGCCTCATTCGGGTAATTTTCTACAATATCTTCGACCCGCTTGACCGAGGAGGCCTTCACTTTGCCCTCAACCTGCTGCATGTCGATCAGGCTGTCTTCCTCTACGGATGGCGGTTCAAACTCTTCGCTGTTGTCTGGTCCTTCAAGTGCCGGGCTCATCGGCCTGCCGGCGAGAAGCTGCGCTTCCAAATCTTCTTCAAGCTGTGGCCCTTCGGTTGCCAGCAGACGGCCAACCATTGGCTGCAGAACAAGAAGGATCACAAGAATAATCATGATCGCGACAGTAATAATCTCTACGGCGTCCAGAAGGTCCGCGCGCTCAAAGCCAAACAGCAAATCTTCTCCGATTTGCGTGTCTTCGGCATTAATGTCGGCAAACTGCATGTTGACGACTTCCAGCATGTCGCCGCGGTCCGTGTCGTAACCAATGGCAGACCGTACCAGGGAGGCAATCTGGTCAAGCTCTTCTTGCGGGCGCGGTTGATAGACGCGGTTGCCATCAGCATCAGTGGTGTAGTTGCCGTCAACCAGTACGGCAACGGAAAGTTTTTTCACTTCGCCAACCTCGCGCACCATGCTGCGAACGGTTTTGCTTATTTCGTAATTCGTTGTTTCTTCTACGCGGTTGTTTTCCTGCGTCGGCGCCGCATCCGCCAGAAGATCGCCCGCAATGCCGGGAAGGTTGTTCTGGACAGATACATCCCCGGAGACAGGCTCGCGCTCTACATTGTTTTCTTCAACAATTTGCGACGAACGGACAACCTGTGTTTGCGGATCGTAAAGTTCTTCATTGGTGCTGATGCGATCAAAGTTCAAATCGGCGGTAACATGGGCGCGTACACGGCCATACCCGACGATGCGCCCGACCATGTCCTCGACGGCGCGGGTCATGCGCTGTTCGTAATTGCGGCGCATTTCTTCAGTCTTCATCGACATCAGGGATTCGCTTTCATCTTCACCGCGTGCCAGAAGGTTTCCGGCGCTATCGACAATCGAAACGGTGTCCGGTTTCAGCTGTGGCACTGCTGAAGCAACAAGGGACTGGATGGACAGGATTTGGCCGCGTTCCAGCCTTGCGCCGGGGCGCAGGGTCAAAAAGACGCTGGCGCTGGCTGGGCGGCTTTCGCGGCTGAACAGTTCGCGTTGCGGCAACACCAAGTGGACGCGGGAACTTCGAATGCTTTCAAGGGAGCCGATTGTGCGTGCCAGTTCACCTTCAAGAGCGCGCACCTGATTGATGTTCTGGACGAAATTGGTTGTACCGAAACCGGATTGCTGGTCGAATAGCTCATATCCCATGGAACCGCCGTTCGGCAGACCTTCTTTTGCCAGCAGCATACGGGCCTGGCCGACCTGATCGGCGGGGACCATGATGCGGCTGCCGTCCGGGCTGAGGTCATAGCGAATACCGCTTTCCGCCAGTTTGGAAGTCATGGCGCCGGAGTCCACAGTTGAGAGATCGCCGTACAGAAGCTCAAGCTCCGGCGTGGACATACGCATGGAGACAAAAACGAAAAACAGCATCAGGCCGACCAGAACGCCGCCCATAATGGCCAGCCGGGCCGGGCCTAACTGTTTAACTGTTTCGAGAAAACTGTTCACGGCCTGTCATACCTTTATATAGAAATACTGCAGGGCGCCGTCGATACGGCTTCGGCAGTTTGATTGGTCACGGGAGGGATCCCCCATATTTAAAAAGTACCTGAGATTTGCGAATCGCGCAAACCCCATGTTTCCAACTACAAATATATTATCTTTCATGAACTTTTTCCACGGCTGTCTTGTTTTATTTTGAACCGCGCGTCCAAGCCGCTGCGCTTTATTTCTTTCTATTCTGTTATTGTGGCATTGATACTTTAAAATACGGCTAAATAAGGAAGATGATTTTAGCAACAAGGGTGCTAAATTTTAATAAAATATCGCGGATTGCAAGCGGGGAGCGCTGGCCTCGGTGAGAACGATGGTGCCTGCCTCTGTGGGGCGAGTGAATTTTATTTGCCGGTCTGGATGGGAATACTTGTGTCTTCTGTCTGCTCTTGGTTTCGATTGTATGTTTTTCGCGTCATACTTGCAGGAGATCTTGACTTTTGCCTTTATTTAGGGTAGCATGATAATAGGTTAGTGTGCTTACAAAAGTCTATTGGGGAATAGCGTAAGCCACGGGTTGAAAAAACACGGTTAGAACAATGATTGAAGCGGTAAATTCAGTTTTACAGACAGCGCCGATCGTTCGCGGTAGCAGCGAGCAGGTCAGCACCGCTGATTCCTTCGCCGCCAATCCGGAGAGGGTGCAGAAGGTGGCTCAGGCGCCGTTTGTTAGCCCTTACATCCATGTTGATGTCAATTACAACAAAGCTGTCCTGCAATTGCGTGATAGCGATACGGGTGATGTTGAAAACCAGTTTCCTTCACGCCCTCAGCTTGAGGCGCAGGCCCGCGCCGCTGCGCGCCGTCAGGTGGAGCGTCAGGCACAGTCTGAGCCGCGCAGCGAAGGCCAGAATGTGCAGGCGACAGCTCAAAAAGCTGAGGTTGCTCAGCAGTCCAGCAGCCCGTCTCCCGAGGCGAGCAGTATTTCGCAGCGCCAGCAGGCGGCTTTTGAAACTGCGGCGCGTTCCGGCAACAGTAATGCCGGCAATATCACGCTTTTTGCTTAACAATACCTCTGCTCAGATAAGTTAGCCCGCTATTCAGGCGGGCTTTTTTGTCGTTTTTGGCACGGGATAATTTACTTTTGCGGGTCCGCGGTGGAAGGGGCAGCGCTTGTTTCCGGCTTGGGACGCGTCATAAGCCCCGCGGCAATTTCCCGGTTGATCTCTATCAGGATATCCAGCTTCTCCGGTGCAGGGGATGCCAGAATATCGAGCGTGTGATTGAAAATAAACACACCGAGATTGGCAATATTGTTGCGCAGCGCAAGCGGGCGGTCGTCGCCGTCATTCTCGATTGCGGTGTCGACGAACATCATCCATATCTGGCGGTTGTACTTCAGGCTTTCATCCAGCTCTTCACGCGAGATCTCGCTCCAGCGTTTCTGGATTTCCTGAAACGCTTTGGAGGCTTTTAAGAGAACCCGCGCTTCGGTTTCGCGCTGATCCGGTGTATGTTGCTGGGCGTGTTTGTCATAGGCACCCGCCGCAGCAGCATAAGGATTAGTGGGCTTCTGCTGGCCGGGCTTTTGGTTGTCTGACATTCTCTAGCAACTCTTCTTCGTGACTAAGTAGTTCGCGTGCTTCCTTCATCGCTTTATAATAAGCCCCTTCGATGATCATATCGTTAATTTTCATGATGAAAAGGGACGTTGTCGGCGCCGCGCTTTGTACTTCCTTGCATAAGGCAAAATATTTGTCGTGATAAACCCGCGCGTTACGGGCGAGGTACATGCACTGCACCAGAAAATAAAGTTTTTTGCATGGCGTGTCGGCGTCTTCTTCCTGCATGACATCTTTTTCCCGCAGGATAGGTGCGTCGCCGGAAATATGCAGCCGCGTGCGCTGCTGGTCGTTGGTAATGACCGCATCGCCAATAAGAATTTTTTCGCCTGGTTTGAGATCGATAATAAGTGCCATGGTGTTCTACCTTTGTAAGAAGTTAGCATTCTGCCATCTGTCCGATGCAAGCACCGTACCAGCATTATACCGCCAAAACTCTTAATTTCCAATTGAGAACCCGGCAGCTTTTGCCGGGCGAGGGAAGATTTTACCACCAAGCACACCAAGAACACCAAGCGTTCAGAGCAAAGATCGCGCGTAGCGCAAAAAAGCATATAGTTTTTTATTTTTTAGCCTGCGGGGCAAAGATATCACTCTCTTGGTGATCTTGGTGTGCTTGGTGGTTAGAAAAAGAAAAACCGGCGGATTCTTCCGCCGGTTCTCCGTCTTTTGTTTAGCTGT
>CBDUPU010000117.1:0-7504 GCA_965369185.1 uncultured Rhodospirillales bacterium | reverse complement strand
ATTGGCGCCGTCGTCATCGTCGGCGCGACCATCGCGACATTCTGGAACTATATCTATAACCTTCTGTTCGACCACGCCCTGATACGCTTTAAAGGCAGCGTACACAAAACACTGCTGATGCGCATCTTACACGCAATCTTGTTCGAGGCCGGGCTGCTAATCGCCCTCATGCCGTTCATCACCTGGCACTTGCAAATATCGCTTATCGAGGCACTGATCATCGATGCCTCGTTTGCGCTCTTTTATATGGTCTATGCTTTTATATTTAACTGGGCGTATGACAGGGTTTTCCCGGTCAGCTCCCCTGCCGCGCCAGATAAAGCTCCGGATTGAGCGCCTCTGTGCCGCGCCTGATTTCAAAGTGCAGCTGCGGCGTATCGACCGAGCCTGACTTGCCGACCGTGCCGATGCTCTGCCCGCGCTTTACTTCCTGTCCGCGCTGCACCAGCGTCTTATCCATATGGCCATAGGCCGTCATCCAGCGGTCGGCATGACGCACCAGCACCAGATTGCCAAAACCGGAAAGCTGGTTATCGGCATAAACAACCACGCCGTTTTCCGCCGCCCTGACCGGCGTCCCTTTCGGGGCGCGCAGATTGATCCCGTCATTGTGCAAACTATCTTTTTTCGGGCCATAGGTCGAAATAATCGGCCCGTTTACCGGCCATGCGAATTTCCCACTGGAACGCGGCGGCGTCTTGGTCTTGACCGGCAGCGACTTGCTGACCTTGGCCACAGGTTTTGCCGCAACCCCCGGCCCTTCAGGCTTGCGCCCCGGCGTTGCCGCAGCCAGCCTTACCGGCTTTGACGGCGGCTCGATTGCGGGCTGAACGGATGGCAGCCGCAGCTTGTCACCCGGCATAATGCGGAAAGGCTGGCGCAAATCATTCTGACGCGCAAGCTGCGTCATACTGACATCAAACGTGCGCGAAATCCCGTACAGCGTATCGCCCGCCCGTACCCTGTAAGAGTTTGGCGGCGGCAGAGCCAGCCGGTCACCGATCTCGAGAAAATACGGCGCGCGCAGATTGTTCACATAGATAACGTCCTTCATATCAATGTCATAGCGCTGCGCGATACTCCAAAGCGTATCACCGCTGGACACAGTATGAATCCCGGCACTGGTCGCCCCGCCATTCAGACCGTAATTAATTACCGGCGCAGGATTGCCGCTGCCGCAAGCGCTCAGCGCCAGCAGGCAGGTAACAATAGACAGGGAACGAAAAATCTTACTCATGCCGCTTACCAACCACCGTCCTACTGCACACCGCAGAGCAGATCATCATCGGCACTCTCACTGGCAGGCGCAAGATTGGGCAAAAGCGGCACAAAGCGCACCGGCATAAGATCTTTGACGGCGAACGTGTCTTCACCCTCTTTCTTGTAGCGGCGCAGCACCTGCATATCGCGGGTTGCCACCGGTATCACCATCGTCCCGCCGATCTTAAGCTGGTCAAGCAGCGCGGCCGGCGGATCGCCCTGCGCGGCGGCGGTGCAGATAATCTTGTCAAACGGTGCCTGATCCGGCCAGCCTTTCATACCGTCCCCGGCAATCGCCGTCAGGTTACGGATTTTCAGCAGATCGAACATCTTTTCGGCCTGAATGAGTAAAGGTTTATGACGCTCGATACTGTAAACACGGCGGCAAAGCTGCGCCAGCACGCAAGTCTGATACCCGGAACCCGTGCCGATCTCCAGCACCTTGTCCCGGTCGGACAGTTCCAGCGCCTGCGTCATCATCGCCACCACCAGCGGCTGACTGATCGTTTGCCCCCTGCCAATGGGCAGGGCGATATCCTCATAGGCCTGATCCATCATTTGCGGCGGCACAAAAGCATCACGCGGCACTTTCTCCATAGCGGCCAGCACCTCGGTGCTGGAAATGCCCATCGAGCGCAAATGCATAACAAGTCTGATTTTACGGGTATCTTCGGAGTTCATGACAAGGTGATTCTAAACGTGTTCGCGCCAAACGCAAAGGCTAAGTTTGACAAACTATGCCAAAGACAGCTAATAAAAAACCAGCCCGCCAACAATATGAAAAAGACCGCCATGAAAAAGAAAAACCTTACCGCCGCAGCCGCCGCCCTTACCGCAGTACTTGCCACAGGCGCCAGCGCACAGGATCAAGCACTGACAGCCGATCAATGCATTCAGGACGAGTTTAACAGTCTGCTTGCACCCATCTCTGACATGCCCGGCGTAAAACTCAAACTGGTATTTGAAGCCGAGGCTTTAGACAAAGTGATAGAACATTGCGAAAAAGAAACCGGCACCAAAGCTGATTTCTTTAAAGGCATGACACAATACCGCGAAAATAACGTAACTCTTATTTTCAAATAGATACCCCAAACAAGGAAACTCCGCTCAATCCTGAGAATGGCGGAGATCCTTGGAGACATTGCAGGAACGGATCCTTGCATTGTTCTCGCCCTATCCAACAATCAAATATGATTTTGGTTCCCGAAAAGCAGAAACCTCCGCAATCCGAAGATATGCGGAGGTGTTCTGGAGACGCCGTAGGAACGAATCCTTGCGACGTTCGCCCTATCCAACAAACCTGCACGGATTCAGTTCCGGCGATTTTTCGTTTTTACTGTTCAACCCCGCCCTTATGGCTTGCCACACGCCTGCCTTAAAAAAAACTTGCGCCAAAACCTTTGTTATGTCTATACAGACCGCTTGGAAATTCCATAATAAAGGAAGGTTTTACATGAACATAACGACAAAACTCGCCGGTGCGTTCGGCATCGCCCTGCTGACCGGACTAGGCTCCGCTCAGGCTGACCATGACACCACCGCCTCACAGCCAGATACCACTAACGCCGCTGATGAGTGCGTGGCTACATTTATGCGTGACGTAATAAAAGAACACGAAAGCTTTATTATGGTTCCTATGAAGCAGATCACGCTCGGCTACGACTTTGATCAGGTCGTCAGCAATTGCGAAACAAGCACAAACCAGAAATCAGAATATTTCGGCCAAATGAAAAGCTACCGCTACTCTGTCGGCGGCCTCAGTGTCGAATTAAAATAACGCTTAAACGGCTGCCGGCAGCAATAAGGCATGCCGGCGGCCGCTTTTATTCCGCTCTCATCCGCCTTCAGGATACTGGCAGGATTTTCTCGATGCCGCCCATATAGGGTTTGAGCACTTCCGGCACGAACACACCGCCATCAGCAGGATCGTAGTAATTTTCCATCACCGCAATCAGCGCCCGACCGACCGCAACGCCGGAGCCGTTCAGCGTATGGGCAAATTCAGTGTTCTTCTCGTTCTTGAAACGGAAGCGCGCCTTCATCCGCCGCGCCTGAAAATCACCGCAATTCGAGCAGCTTGAAATCTCGCGAGAGGCCTGCTGCCCCGGCAGCCACGCCTCGATGTCATAGGTTTTTTGCGCGCCAAAACCGGTATCGCCGCTGCACAGCACCACCGTGCGGAACGGAATTTCCAGCTTTTTAAGGACAGCTTCGGCACATTCGGTCATGCGCTCATGCTCTTCCGCGCTCTTGTCCGGCGTGGTCACACTCACCATCTCGACCTTGTAAAACTGGTGCTGGCGCAGCATCCCGCGCGTATCACGCCCCGCCGCCCCGGCCTCGGAACGGAAGCACGGTGTAAACGCCGTATAACGGCGCGGCAACCCTTCACCCTCGACAATCATATCGGCAACAATATTGGTCAGCGGCACTTCGGCAGTCGGGATCAGCCAGTCACCGCGCGTCGTCCGGAACAAATCTTCGCCGAATTTCGGCAATTGCCCGGTACCGAACACAGTCTCGTCCCGCACCAGCAGCGGCGGCGACACCTCGGTATAGCCATGCTCTTGCGTATGGGTATCAAGGAAGAACTGCGCCAGCGCCCGCTCCATCCGGGCAAGCCCGCCGCTCAGCATCACAAAGCGTGAACCGGAAATTTTCGCTGCCGCTTCAAAATCCATCATCCCCAGCGCTTCACCGATTTCGTAATGCTCTTTCGGATCATCGCTTTGCTTCGGCTCGCCGAATTTACGCAGCTCAACATTGGCGCTTTCATCCGGGCCGTCCGGCACATCATCGGCCATCAGGTTCGGCAGACCGGCAAGATGCTGGCTCAGGCTTTCACTGACCGTCTTCTCGCGTTCTTCCAGCGCCGTCATCTCGGCCTTCATGCCGGACACTTTATTTTCCAGCGCCGCCGTGTCTGCGCCTTCGCGCTTTAACTTGCCGATATCTTTGGAAATGGTATTGCGCTCGGACTGCAATTCCTGCAACTGCGTTTGCAAAGACCGGCGCTCCTCGTCCATGGCGAGGATCTGCGGCGTTTGCGGCTCCAGCCCGCGGCGGGCCCAGTTACGATCAAAACGGTCGGGGTTTTCCCGGATGGCGCGAATATCATGCATGACTATATAAACTCCTTAGCTCGGCCTGATGTTAATACAAAATCATTGGCAAACAAGGAAGTTTCTTTTTTACATGAGATTACTTTGGCTTGAGCCCGCCCGGCTCCAGTTGCGGCAGATCAGGCATAGAAGCGCGCTTTAACTTGTTGGTCGGGGTAAAATGCTCGCGCAGCCGCATCACATCGCCGACCGTATTCAGAACAAAAGCCCCGTTCTGCTCCAGCCACAGGGCGAGATTATATTCCCGGTAATTGCCGCGGCTGCCGATACGCAGCGCCCACGGCGCCTCGGCCTTGCGCCTGCGTCCGACAATATAATCAATAACAACGCAGAGCTTTTCCCGCTGCGAAAACGCCTTGTTTTCCATGATCCGCGCCAAAGGATGCCGCTTGCCGCGCGCATGATGACGGTGGCTGTAATCACGGTCCTGCAAATGCAGCAGCATATCGGCGATTTTCGCCCGGTTCAGCTTTTCTTCCGGATCAATCGGATCGAGCACTTCAGACCAGCTTTGCGGCACACGGTTATAGGCCATCAACTCCCGGCGCAGCGACTTGTTCCGCACGATTTTTCCGGCAATCATTTGCGCGACAGCTTTCTTCGCGCGCCCCTTTTTGTCAAACAGGCGCAGGCAATCGGACACGGCGTCCTCAATTTCGTACTTCGCCGTGCTTTCATGGCAATTACGCGGAGAGTCGGAATAATAGACCGTCCCGCCCGGCAGCTTGACCGCAGGGTCGATTTCTTCCAGAGAACGCGCATTGAAGCACGCGCACAGATCGTCAATGTAACGCGGAATATCCACGCCCTCACAAACATCTGGCATATCCTGACGAAGCCTGTAAAAATACGCCTTTATGGCGGCCATGATCGGTCTCCCTAAACCTTAAAAATTAAGAGGGTATGCTTAATAAACAAAAACGGACATGTCAAACCCAACCCCAAATAATCAAGTATATACCCTCGACCATCCGCAAAATCCACTGCCCATGGTTTTTGACTCGCCGCATAGCGGGCGGAACTACCCGGACGATTTCGGTTTTTCCTGCCCGTTTTCGATGTTGCAAAAAGCGGAAGACAATTATGTCGATGATCTGTTTACGGCTGTCCCCTCTTACGGCGGCAGCCTGCTATGCGCCTTGTTCCCGCGCACCTATATAGACGTAAACCGCGCGCCCGACGACATAGACCCCGACCTGCTGACAGATGACGACACCGATGCCGCCGCACACTGGCAGCACCAGATCAACCCGACGGCGCGCTCCCACGCCGGTATCGGCCTTATTCGCCGCATTTTAAAGCCGGGCTTTGCCGTTTATGACCGCAAGCTTCGCCTTCACGAAATCGCGCATCGCATTGAAACCTATTACAAACCATACCACGCGCAGCTCGAACATCTGATCGAGGAACGCCACTATCATTTCGGACAGGTCTGGCATATTAACTGCCACTCCATGCCGCAGACTGGCGGCTTTTCGCGCATACTCTCGCATTCGGCGCGCTCCGCTGTCCCGGATTTTGTCCTCGGCGACCGCGACGGCACAAGCTGCGAACTTGCCTTTACCCATGCCCTGCGCGATTTTCTGCGCGACCTTGGCTACCGCGTTGCCATTAACAACCCCTATCGCGGCGTGGAACTGGTGCGCCGTTACGCCAGCCCCTCAACCGGCAGGCACAGCATCCAGATCGAGATCAATAAAGGCCTGTACTGGGACGAAACAACCAACCAAAAATCAAAAAACTACAACGCCTTGAAAAGCGATATTGAGAAATTCATCGAATTTTGTGCCCGCTACGTCACCGAACAATCTATCCACATGGCTGCCGATTAACTAACCCCACTTATTTGTTGACATATCCCCACCTTTTCCCTAATTCTAACAACAAAAGAGGGGGCATTACTATGACGGTACTAGACCAGAGTCAGGCCTGGGACCGCTCATACGAGCTTGTTGCACATGAAGAACTTGGAAACAGCTTCCGACATTTAAGCAACACAGCCTATATGGCGGTCGAGTGGCTTGAGTATTCTCAGAGTAAATTACTGACTGACGTAATGGCACAACAGATCGCGAACGACCTCGAAAGCGCGATCAAACAATCGCTAAACAACAGCCGGCCCTTCGACCGGACAGTTGCCGAAGCGATGCCGGCCATAAAAATGCGTGTAGAGGACTGTGTAAAAGCCTGCGTCAACAGCAAGCAATTGCTGGAAAAACCATATTATTTCCGCGTTCATCTGGCCGCAAATACGATTGATGTCGTTGGCCGCCATCTGGAGCTTTAGGCCCAGCGAGTAACATCACTTTTGAAGCGGCCGGTGGGGTCCCGTTTCAAACACTGCGTACCAACTTTCTTTCAAAGCCTTATCAAGTTCAGCCATATCAACCGCGCGGCCCAGCATATCAGTAACGCTGGTGACGCCGTACTCACTTATGCCGCAAGGAACGATGCCGCCAAAATGCGACAAATCCGGGGCCACGTTAATGGCAATACCATGATACGTAACCCATCGCCGCACCCGCACGCCAATGGCGGCGATCTTTTTCTCGCCCTGCGGCGTAACGACCCAGATCCCGATCCGCCCGTCACGGCGCTCCCCGCTGATACCAAACTGCCCCAGCGCCCGGATAATCCACTCCTCCAGTTGCCAGACATATTTCCTGATATCGGGTACAGGCTGGCGCTGCTTTAGATCCAGCATGACATAAGCAACCCGCTGTCCCGGCCCGTGATAAGTATATTCACCGCCGCGCCCCGCCTTATAGACAGGAAAACGCGCATCCAGCAAATCATCCGCCTTGGCGCTGGTTCCCGCCGTATAAAGCGGCGGATGCTCTAAAAACCAGACCTGCTCCGGCGCTGCATCTTCACGTATGGCCGCAACGCGCGCTTCCATCGCCGAAAGCGCGTCTTCATAGTCAACCAGTCCCGCTGAAGCTTTAAATTCCATGTCCATTCTGTATCACAGCCCTATTTTAAAAGTCGATACGATTAGCGTGAAATTAGCGTGCAATTGCGCTTGCAGCACTCAGAATTATTTGTTAAGAAGCATCCTCTACTTTTCAAGTGCGGTCGTGGCGGAATGGTAGACGCGCAGCGTTGAGGTCGCTGTGGGAGCA
>CBDUPU010000116.1:0-7525 GCA_965369185.1 uncultured Rhodospirillales bacterium | reverse complement strand
CAATAAGGCGACATGGTCGGGGAGCTCCAGGTCTGCGGCAGGCTCTCGCGCAGATCGGACAGCGTTTTTGCAGGATGACGGTCCATCATCTGGCAGACGGCAATCGCCGACAGCACGCCGTCATCATAGCCGCGGCCAATCGGGCCGTTGAAAAAGAAGTGACCGCTTTTTTCAAATCCGGCCAGCGCACCGATTTCATTGACCCGGCGCTTGATATAGGAATTACCGGTCAGCCAGTAATCCGTGACAACGCCGCGCTCGGTCAGCACCGGATCGGTCTGGTACAGGCTGGTCGATTTCACATCGACGACAAACGGCCCCTTGCTGTCATATTCGTCCGATAGATCACGCGCCAGCAGGACACCCATCTTGTCGGCGAAAATTTCATTGCCTTTATTATCAACGACGCCGCAACGGTCGCCGTCACCGTCAAAAGCAAAACCAATATCCGCGCCGGTCTCCAGAACCTTGCCGCGCAAGGCTTCCAGCATCGCCATATCTTCTGGGTTCGGGTTGTGGTTGGGGAAATTATAATCAAGCTCGCAATCCATCTTTACGACCTCGCAGCCGAGCATTTCCAGCGCCGCCGGCGCGAACAGGCCGGCCGTGCCGTTACCGCAAGCCGTCACTACCTTTAGCGGCCTGATGATCGGACCTTGATTGGACAGATCGGCAAGGTAGCGGTTTCGCATATCCGGCACGTAAAAATAAGCGCCGCCTTCATACGGCCTGAGCTTGCGCTTGGTGACTTTTTCCTTCAGCTCTTTCATTTCATCCGGGCCGAAGGTCAGCGGGCGGTGCGCGCCGATTTTTACGCCCGTCCAGCCATTTTCATTATGGCTTGCCGTGACCATGGCAACAGCGGGGCAGTCCAGCTCGAACTGCGCGAAATAAGCGACCGGCGAAAGGGCAAGCCCAATATCGTAAACCCGGCACCCTGCGGCCATCAGGCCGATAATCAGCGCCTGCTTGATCGTTGCGCTGTAAGAACGGAAATCATGGCCGACAACAATGTCCGGGCGGCGGCCCTTTTCGCGCAGCATCGCGCCGATGCCCATCCCAAGCGCCTGCATACCGCGCAAATTAACTTGTTCCGGATAACGCCAGCGCGCGTCATATTCGCGAAAACCGCTGGGATCGATCAAAATTTCATTCTCATAGGCCGCAGAGTTAGGCTTTACAGACATGCCGCTTTCCTTCTGAATTCGTGATTACAGGTTCGTTTCCAGCAACAACGCGTTTGAAAACCAGAAGTTCCTTGCCGGGGAAGAATTAAACAGCTTTTTGGCCGCGATAGAGCCACCATGATTTACGGCCAAGCCCGAAGATCGGGCGGTAGCGGCTGGCGGCTTCGGGGGAACGCAGCGAAGCAATCTGGTTATCGAGCAGCAGGACTTCCTGCGGCATGTGCAGGGCAAGCAGCGCGTGCATGTTTCTCAGATAGCGGTCATAAACGACCGTGATGCGCAAATTGTCTTCCGGTACGCCGAGATCACGCAGCATGGCATATTTGGCAATGGCGAAGTCTTCGCAATCACCGCCGCCGCGGGCGAAAAATTCCTGCGGCGCGTCCCAGTTATCACCGCCGCCCCCGCTGACCCAGTCTTCGATGTAAGGATATGAATTAACCAGATCATTTACTATCCGCGCTCTTTCCGCTATCGACATCCCCGCGAGCCGCGCTTTGTTCTGGCGCCATGGCGGCGGCAAGGTTTCGTGATGATCCAGACGATCCAGCACGCTCGTCCATTTGGTAAAGCGCTCCAAATCATCAAAACGCAGCTCCGCGTACGTCGCTTCGCCTGTCTCTACGTTACTATGTAGAGGAGGCTTTGCGGCCATCAGGACAGTCTCGCCTGACGCCGGGGCGAGGAACGGCTCGTCTCTGGTCTGCATGGACGTGCTACAGCCGGTCAAAAAACCGTATAAGCAAAGGATTGGTAAAAACAGATATTTTGCCGCCATAAATCATGCTCCGGGGTTCTCCCGGTAACAACGGCGTGTGCAATGGATAGTTCCTTAAAGTCGTTTTTCAGGCGTTCGCGCCGGACTTATGCGCGAGTTGCAGCTTGTCCTCGCGGGTCAGCGCCTTGATCTCAAGTTCGCGCTTAAGTGCGCTGCTTTTATCGGGCCGGGCTTCGGAGAAGATCAGTTCGAGGGGGCCGCGGCCGCGCGTGTATTTCGCCCCCTTGCCTTCGTCATGGGCGGCGATGCGGCGTTCAAGATCGTTGGTGATGCCGGTATAGAGCGTATCGTCGGCGCAGCGCAGGATATAAACGACCCAGCCGCTCACCCCGTCGCCTCAGCCTGCTTGCGCATTTCTTCAAGCTCGAGCCAGCGCGTTTCGGCAGCGTCCAGCTCTTCAGTGGCCTGTTCG
Organism: uncultured Rhodospirillales bacterium; assembly: GCA_965369185.1. Taxonomy (GTDB): domain Bacteria; phylum Pseudomonadota; class Alphaproteobacteria; order Micavibrionales; family Micavibrionaceae; genus UM-FILTER-47-13. The sequence continues at coordinate 5,148 of CBDUPU010000116.1, read as the reverse complement.
TGACGTCTTGCGCTTTTCAGAAAACCTTCCGGATCATTATTATAAAAATCCTGATCTTTCAGGGCGGCGGCCAGCGTTGCCGTTTCTTCTTCCAGCGCGGCGATTTTATCCGGCAGATTTTCCAGCTCGTATTTCAGCTTATAGGTCATCTTGACCGGTTCTTTAGGCTTTTCCGCTGCCTTTTCCGCCGTCTTGTCCTGTGCTTTTTTGCCCGATGCTGAGTCAGGCTTTTTCTTTGGCTGCTTTTCAGCTTCGCGCGCCTGACGGTAATGGAGATAATCACTGTAGCCGCCAGCGATCATCTCGATCTTGCCGTCACCTTCAAACACCAGCAGCTTGTCAACGACCTGATCCATGAAGTCGCGGTCGTGCGAAACGACAATCAGCGTACCTTCATAGGCTTCCAGAATCGCTTCGAGCATGTCGAGCGTGTCCATATCAAGGTCATTTGTCGGTTCATCGAGGATCAGGAAACTGCCCGGATTGGCCAGCACCTTGGCCAGCATCAGGCGGTTAAGCTGGCCGCCGGACAAGGTTTTGGCCTGACGCCACGCATCCTCCGGTTCAAACAAAAAGTCCTTTAGATAGCCGCAAACATGGCGCGATTTACCGCGCACATCCAGATGGTCGGAGCCTGCCGGACACAAATTGTCCTGCAGGGTTTTTTCCGGCTCCAGCGTTGCCCGTTTCTGATCGAAATAACCAAAAACGAGGTCGCCCGCCAGCTTGACCTTGCCAGCATCCGGCTCAAGCGCACCGATCAGCATTTTCAGAAACGTCGTTTTGCCGGAGCCGTTTTTACCGAGCAGCCCAATCTTCTCACCGCGCTTGATGCGCAGGTTAAATTTATCGAGGATGGTCTTTTCCTGTCCGGTTGCCTTGTCGGTGAAGGACTTATAGACATTGATGAATTCCGCGATCCGCGCCGAGGAATCTTCCATGTCCGGCGTACCCAGCTCGATCTTGCGGGTTGCGCGGCGGAAGGCGGCCTTGTCGGCTTCCAGCTTCGCCTTTTCCTCGCGCGCCTGCGCGACGCGGCGGACATTGCGCTTGACCCGCGCCTTAACGCCGCGATTGGCCCATTCAAGCTCCTGCTCGACTTTCTTTTCGCGGTTATGCAGGGCGCGCGCTTCCTGATCCAGCAAATCCTGCGACCATTCGGCAAAGCGGGCAAAGCCGTAAGGGCTGACCTTCAGTTCGCCGCGGTCGAGCCAGAAAACTCGGTCTGTGATCTTGGCCAAAAACGTACGGTCGTGCGATACACAGACAATCGCGCCGCGATAGGATTTCAGATAGTTTTCAAGCCACTGGATAATTTCGAGATCCATATGGTTGGTCGGTTCGTCCAGCAACAAAATGTCCGGCCCCTCGACCAGCGCCCTCGCCAGCGCCGCGCGCCGCAGCATCCCGCCGGAAAGCCTGTCCAGCCTGTCTTCGGGATCAAGGCCGAGCGGCTCGACGATCATCTCGATTTTATAGGTTTTGTCCCATTCTTCGGCTTCTTCATCCATGCTTTCAAAGACGAACTCCCTGACCGTCTGGCCCGGCTCCGGCTCTATATTTTGCTGCATATAGCCGATCGTCGTGCCTTGCGACAGCCAGCGCCGGCCGTCGTCGATTTCGCGGTCGCCGGTAATAAGGTTCATCAGCGTGGTCTTGCCAGCGCCGTTCTTGCCAACCAGTGCGATCTTGCGCCCAGCGTGAATATGAAAGGTCATATCCTCGAAAAACGGCTTGCCGCCGAGAATGACCAGCGCGTCCTCGACACTAAGGATAAGATCGTTTGATCCGGTAGGTTCTGTACTCATGAGATAAAAGTAGTCCGGTTCTTTACCAATGCAGGTACTTTTCCGCCAGCGTCATCAGGATTTCAATGACAATCAGGATCACAATATACCATTCAACGTGCAAAGTACGTTTATCGGCCTGCAAGCCCAGCATTGTTTCCGCGGTCTTATAAACCAGATCCAGTTTTTGTTTCAGGGCGGTATGGCGCTCGGTCAGTTCATAGTCGTCTTCCAGCCGGACGAAGAGGCGCTCTAGCTCCGGATTGTCCCAGAGAATTTCCGGCTTGTCTTCGATCTCGACCTGTCCGACCATTTTACGCTGAATCGAGAGCGTCATACCAAGGTGCCGCAGCAGATCGCGCGTCTTTCGGCCACTAATCCCGCCGTGCTGCAAGCTGGCGGCGACACGCTCGATGCGGTCAAATGTTTCGGACATGCGGTCTTCGTAATAAGACAGCACCGCGCTTTTCGCGAACAAATCGGCCATAAGCTGGATACGCTCTATGTCCCAGCCCTTCAGACGAATATGCTCCGGCTCGACCCCTTCAGGCTTGCTGTCATCAATGATGATAATGCCTTCTTCAAGCTCGGGCTCGTTAAACGGCTCCAGAACAAAATCCTGCATAGTATTAAGGAACGAGGTTTCCTCCAAAGCGTTCAGCCCAAGCAGAACGACCACGCCATAGCGGAACAATACGGCATAGCCGTCCGTCCCCGCCCGCATAACAAAAGGCGAAACAGTTAAGCGCTGCGATTGCTCCAGCGCTTTCATATTCAGGCGCTGCCCCATAAAAAAGGCGCGAATTTCTATTTGCTTACGGTCAGAGAAAAATGAGTCTTCCATCGGTCACATCCGGACAAGTTATCTGGTTACGAAGGAGCATAACTTACCGAATTCTCCGGCTGCTGTATATGTTCTTGTTTATGAGTGCCTGTTACAGGATTTCATCATCAAGACTTTCAAGGAAACGGGCGATATCGGGAACGATAATCGTTTTATATTCACGTTCGATCAGTCCGACATCTTCCAGCTTTGAAAGCGCTTTGTTTGTCGCCTCGCGTGAAAGTCCGGCCATCCTGCCGAGATTTTCCTGCGAGATGGATACACTAAAGCTGTTGCTCCTCTTATCTCCGTCTTTTTCATACAGGCCGCGGATTTTACGGGCTACGCGGATACTGGCATCCAGAAAGACCGTTTCTTCCAGATTATTAACGACATTGCGGAACAGGAAACATATATAGGAGGTCAGCGCCATCCATTCATTAGAACCAAAATTGCTTGTGACCTTGTCAAAGTCCTTACTATCGAGCCGGTAAAAGGACACATCTGTTTTTGCCGAGACGTTCGCGGTACGCGGGGCCCGGTCAAGCAACCCGACTTCGCCGAATACATCCCCTTTTGACAAAGTGCCGAGAACGATGATCTTGCCGTCGCTGGAAGAAACCGACACCTCGACCTCGCCCTGTCGGATGATGTACAGACAATCTGATTCATCGCCTTTAAGACAAATCAGGCTATCCTCCGTAAAGTGACACTCAGTTAGTAGAGGCACCAGCGCATCCATGACAGGCGCAGCAAAGTTTTTAAATAAACGGCTGCCAGAAAGTAACTCGCGCAATTCTTCTTGATTGCCCATGTGTATTATCCCGATCTGTAAACTTACCCTTGCATGAGTATATCCCGAAACAGCTATAGCTTTTCTTAAATTTAGATAGAAAGCAGGATAAATTTTCCATATTTGTGATTCTTTTCACAGTCTTCCCCGCTTCGCTATGTGAAAATAAATATTATAGGAACAGAGTTAAGTGCGCGCTGCGCACCGGCAAGAGCCAGTTTCCCTGCGATAGAAAGCCAATAAAAAAAGACAGGGACAAAGTTTAATGCGTTTTACAGATTGAAGCGCGCCATTAGGCATAATATGATAATGGCAATTGCCGCCCCGGCCTGTCCTCAAGGGGAAAAAAAGATGAAAGAAAAACCATATAGCATTCTACTGGTAGAAGACAGTGGCACCGATGCCTTCACGGTCAAGCGCATTCTAAGACGCTACCTTAAACCTGGCTGTCATATTCGCCATGCCGAAAACATGACGGAGGCACATGCCTTGCTCGATAGTCATGATGATATAGAGCTTGTGCTGCTGGACCTGCATTTGCCGGACACCAGGGATGAAAAAGACACATTCCAGCGCCTTGATGCTGTCCGAAGCAATATACCGGTGGTGATACTGACCGGCATGAAAGACTATGCGCTTGCTGTCAAAGTCGTAAAGGACGGCGCTTCCGAATTTGTCGATAAAGCATTGGTGGGATCTCATCCCGAGATTATTTGCGAGATCGTTAATTTTACGGTGGAGCGTTTTCGCAACACGATTATCAACGCCGCAAGTAAAGGTACGTTTTCTGGCCCGATTATCTAGTATATAGCGGAGCGGAAAAGACACTTTCCTGCTCCAGAACATTCGCGATCCGCAGCACCATCGCATCCTGCAACGCCCCGCCGACAATCTGCATGCCGGCCGGCAGGCCATTATCCGCAAGGCCGCACGGCACAGAAGCCGCCGGCAGTTTGGCGAGGTTGGCAAGGTAGGTAAAGGGTGACCAATCACGCCACGGCTTTCCGTCCGCCCCAGGCGCATCATTTAATCCGGTATCAAAAGCCGTCATCGCCATGGTCGGCAGTACCAGCGCGTCATATTCGTTAAACAGCGCTGTCATCCGGTCGATGATCTTCAGCCGCTCCAGCTCGGCATCAAGATAATCATGCAAGGAAAGCTCATCGCCCCACTTCGCCCAGCGCAATAATTGCGGGTCCATCTCCTGACGGCGCTCCTCCGGGAATTGCCCGACAAGCCACGAAGCCACCGCCATCCAGTGCCGGTTAAACGTTTCGACAAGCTCCGGAATATCGAGGGCTATCGGCTCGACCGTGCCTACCGCCTGTAATTTCTCTGCCGCGTCCGCAACCAGTCTGGCGACACCGGGATTAACCTGCGTATCATTAATCGTCGCGGCATAGGCAATACGCAGCCCTTGCGGTCTATCTTTGAGCGCGGCCACATAATCGGCGCGCGCAAACGGCACGGCACCGCCATCGCGTGGGTCAGGTCTGGCGATTTCATTCAGCATCATGGCGGCATCTTCGGCGCTGCGGGCAAGCGGCCCTGCCGTTGCAAGGCTTGAAAACAGATTTTGCGGCTGGCGCGGTATCAGCCCTTGTGTCGGCTTGAAGCCGGTGACGCCGCAAAAACTCGCCGGGATGCGCACCGAACCGCCGCCATCGCCGCCAAGATGCAGCCACCCCATCCGCAGCGCTGCCGCCACCGCCGCGCCGCCGGACGAACCGCCGGGGGTTTTGGTC
>CBDUPU010000115.1:0-7549 GCA_965369185.1 uncultured Rhodospirillales bacterium | reverse complement strand
TGTCTTTTATCTTTGGCTCGCCGAAGAGACGTTTTTCGAGATTCTTCTGTGCTTTATGACGCCACATTTCCTGCTGCATCAGGTGCTCAAGCGCCTCGAAAGACTTGCCATGTGCCCGGAAAACATTCTCGCTGAATAAATGTTCGATTTCTTTCGGCGGCTCCGGCGGTGTTGTTCTGGCTTCTATTGCTTCGTCATATTGCTTCATCCAGACAAACTCATCGGCGGAAACGTGCGTAATCAGCTCTACGTTATCCGTAAAGTTTTCTGCTTTGCCGAAGGTTTTTAAAAAGAACTCTTCCTGTTCTTTGGCGCTTTCCAGCTCGCCCAGATCAAGATTCCCGTCTATCGGCAGCTTTTCGTCAGCAGCCACATTCTCGTAAACCAGATACATGCCGCCGTTAAATTCATGCAGGGCAGGGAGCGTCTTGCCGTCTTTACCCGCGATTGTTTCAAAAAGCGGGTCTTCTTTCCGGGAGAGATCGGGATGCTCGAAAAACTTACGGATAGCGTGGCTTTGCACGTAAGGAATCCGGTAGATACGTTTGCCTGAAAAATCACCGTAAAGGTTGCTGTCGGCCTTTTTCGCCATGATAACCTGCCTGTTTATATGAAAAGCAGGTCAGCCTATTACAGGTTACGTATATCTGTCAATTTTCCAGAAACAGCGGCTGCAGCGGCCATGGCCGGGCTCATCAAATGGGTGCGGCCACCGCGGCCCTGACGGCCTTCGAAGTTACGGTTTGACGTTGCCGCGCAGCGCTCGCCCGGCTCCAGCCGGTCGGCATTCATGGCAAGGCACATGGAGCAGCCCGGCTCGCGCCAGTCAAAGCCGGCCTCGATCAGAATCTTGTCCAGACCCTCCGCTTCTGCCTGCTCTTTAACAAGTCCGGAGCCGGGGACGACCATCGCATAAACATTGTCTGCGACCTTGCGGCCTTTGGCGACTTCGGCAACGGCGCGAATGTCTTCAATCCGGCCATTCGTGCATGAACCGATAAAGACTTTGTCGATGGCAACATCCGTCAGGCGCGTGCCTGGGGTCAGCCCCATATATTCCAGCGCCCGTTCCATTGATTTACGCTTATTTTCGTCCGTTGCGCTTGCCGGATCAGGGACGTTGCCGCTAATCGGCAGTACATCTTCGGGGCTGGTGCCCCATGTTACCAACGGCTCAATCTCGCTGGCGTCCAGCACGATTTCTTTATCGTAGGTCGCGCCTTCATCGCTTGGGAGGGTTTTCCAGTAAGCAACGGCCTTGTCCCATGCTTCACCTTGCGGCGCGCGCGGACGGCCTTTCAGATAGGCAAAGGTCGTTTCGTCCGGCGCAATCAGTCCTGCGCGGGCGCCGCCTTCAATCGACATGTTACACATTGTCATCCGGCCTTCCATCGACAGGCCGCGAATGGCTTCACCGGCATATTCAATGACATGTCCGTTGCCGCCTGCGGTACCGATCTTGCCGATAATGGCCAGTATAAGGTCCTTTGCAGTCACACCGGCGGGCAGGGTGCCATTGACAGTAATCCGCATATTCTTTGCAGGCTTCTGGATCAGCGTTTGGGTCGCGAGCACATGCTCGACCTCTGACGTGCCAATCCCGAAAGCCAGCGCGCCGAAGGCGCCATGTGTCGCCGTATGGCTGTCGCCGCAGACAATCGTTGTACCGGGCAGGGTGAAACCTTGTTCCGGTCCGATAATATGGACGATGCCCTGGCGCTTGTCGTTCATGTCGAACAATTCGACACCGAACTCCGCGCAGTTCTTGCTCAGCGTTTCAACCTGAATGCGGCTATCTTCTTCTTTAATGCCTTCGCTGCGATTGCCGGTCGGCACATTATGGTCGGCGACCGCCAGCGTTCCGCCGGGGTTGCGTACCTTGCGTCCCGCCATACGAAGCCCTTCAAAGGCCTGCGGCGAGGTAACTTCGTGGACAAGATGCCGGTCGATATAAATCAGGCAGGTGCCTTCTTCATCGCGGCTGACAATATGATCGTCCCAGATCTTCTGGAATAGGGTGCGTGGCTTGCTCATACAGAAAAATAAGCGCGATAGTGGGGCTTTGGCAAGTGCTTACTGCTTAATTTCAACCGCGTCCTGAATTAGCTTGCATTTTACACCGGATAATATTATGTTAAATGACTTTTTAACGGAGGCGGCAAAATGAGTAACACTTCAAAAATCCAATTCGGTCTGGCGGCGGCAATCCTGGCAGGAGCTCTAACAGGCTGTGACAGTGAGCATAAAGAAATTTCCGGGCAAAAACCTTATCAATATGACGACACCGGCGCCGTAGAGGTTGCTATGCCAGAGGATACTTATTCCTATTATAGCGCCTACGCGGAGGAGACAAAGCGGGGCTATCGGCTTGTCAACGGCTCGGATGCGACGTGTCAGGTGTTTGATGATGGCGTTAAGGCAATTTTTGACGGCACAGGCGGCGGCATTTTTGCCACCAGCACTGGCAGCGCCATTGGCGTAAGCAAAGAAGATAATGTCTGTATTTATGTTGATCCCAAAGGCCGGACGCCGCTGGGTTTTCAGATTAAATAGATCCTGATTCTGGATTTTAGAGTTTTTTGATTTAAAAGCGCCTTCGGGCGCTTTTATGTTAAGGCTCCGTTAATCTTTTATTTTATATAATCAAGTCGAGCATTTTAAGGATTTTACGGCGAAAGAAGGGAGTGCTGCCGATGGCCATGGGGGCTTTTGATAGACAAGCGGAAGAAGGTATTAATGCGGCCTTTATGCGGAATCACCGCGGTGAAGTTTGCATTGCGTTTTCCGACCCGGTCTATGCACGGGCCGACTTTGTTCTAATCGACCGGCACAGCCGCGCAATCCACGTGGTCATGCACCAGAATGCTTACTTCATCAGTAAGGTATCCGATGTGATGCTGCACGCTTTTGAAACCAATAAAAACGCGCTTTTAACGGCCATTCGGCCGGACGGAACGCTACTTGAACTAACCGCGCCAATTGAAATAGACGCGGCATAAAAAAACAAAAGAGTTGAACAGACTGACTATAATGTGGGGCGTAACATGGGACTGAATTTTAAAGATTTTATCGCAGGCGGCGGCGTGACCGTCTATCCGTCCGACGCAGGGGCTCCGGACCTCGGCAAGTTTCTCGATGCGGCCGAAAAAAGACCGCCAAGCCCGCAACCGCCAACAGGATCAAAACCAGGCGGACCGGGTATGTAGCAAGTTTCTCCAGTGGGTTGGATGAAAATGAAAAGCGCGGCAGCAATGTCGCGCTTTTTACATGTTTAGGACGGTGACGCTGAACAGGGCGGCAGCAAAGAAAAAGCGCGGCTTAAAAGCCGCGCTTGTCTGCATTTCATACCGCCGAATGCAGCTTGATTATTTCTTTGCCTTGGCGCGCTCTTTTTTAGCTTCGGCCTTTTTAGCCTTGGCTTCTTTCTTAGCGGCTTTCTTGGCTTCGCGCTCTTTTGCTGCCAGTGCGGCTGCTTCTTCGAGGCCGTGACCGGTTGTACGCTCGGCAATACGGGCGGACTTACCGCGACGATCGCGCAGATAGTAAAGTTTCGCACGGCGGACGGAACCGCGGCGTACCAGCTCGACGCTTTCGATACGCGGGCTGTACAGCGGGAATACGCGTTCTACGCCTTCGCCATAGCTGATTTTCCGGACGGTGAAGCTTGCATTAACGCCGCCATTGCTGCGCGCGATGCAAACGCCTTCATAAGCCTGAATACGCTCACGCTCGCCTTCACGGACGCGAACATTCACGATCACGGTATCACCGGGGGAAAATACTGGAATTTTGCTGTTTTGTTGAAGCTGCTCGAGTTGCTTTGCTTCGAATTTTTGTAAGGTATTCATTTTTCTATCCTTTTACCCTTTTTCGGAACCCGTAATCAGGTCACCAGACCCGGCGGTTCACTTGTGTTTTTTCATGGGTGCTTTAAAAGCAGCGCATTTTTAACCGTTTACCCCCGCGAATGCAAGGAATTTATTCGTTTTTGCCTTGCGAAACCGCAAGCAGGTCCGGCCTTCGTTCCCGCGTCAGCTTTTCGGCTTGTTCCTGCCGCCACGCGGCGATTTTGCCATGGTCTCCGGATTTAAGAACATCCGGAACCATATAGGTCTGACCGTTCGCACTGTTCCATTCTGCCGGGCGTGTATAGTGCGGGTATTCCAGCAGCCCGCCGGTGGACTCGGAAAAACTTTCCTCGCCTGCGGTGTTTTCATTCCCCATCACGCCGGGCAAAAGACGGATACAGGCATCCATCATAATCATCGCCGCCGGTTCGCCGCCGGAAAGCACGTAATCGCCAATGCTGACTTCTTCAAAATCATGCGCATCCAGCACCCGTTGATCGACCCCTTCATAACGCCCGCAAAGGATTGTCAGGGCAGGGGCGCTAACAAGCTCCTGCACCAGTGCCTGCTTCAATACCTTGCCGCGCGGAGACATATAGATCTTACGCCCCGGCGTCTTAATGGACAGTAAAGCCTTCTCGATAATGTCCGCCCGCATCACCATACCGGCACCGCCGCCATAGGGCGTATCATCGACCGTCTTGTGAACATCCTGCGTGAAATCGCGAATATTCACCGCATCGTAAGACCATTTCCCGTCCTCCAGAGCGCGCCCGGACAGGCTTTGCCCAAGCGGGCCGGGAAACATTTCCGGAAACAGTGTCAGAATATTTACGTGCCAGCTCATTTCTTTTTTTTGCCTATTAAAAGAAGGATTCCCAAAATTACTGCGTATCCGGCGGAGAACAGAATGCCAAAACACGCTTTTAAATTATCATGCTTGTTTCGCGGCAAAACCGGGGTGGTATCTCGTGTTTCAAGTGATTTTGATACTTCGGAGAGTATAGAAATTGCTTCCCCTGCATCTTCGTCCCTAACGTATAGCCGCGTTCCCTTCATTGCAATTTGGTAATACCACAAGGTGGAAGATGCGCTGTCATCAAAAACTTCGGAGTATATACCGTGTGATCGTAATAGGCCTTTAGCGATGTGGGCTTCACCGTAATCGTAATAGCGTGCGATCTCTACCAGCTTGCCTGTCACACTTACTTCCCGAGCGCCTCTTTATCCGCGATCACCGTCACATTGGCCATTGTCCGCAGGAAGCTGGCCGGAACATCCGGGGTGATCGGGCCGTTCAGGGTTTTGTCGAGAATTTCCGCCTTATGCGCGCCGCTGACCAGCAGAATGATTTGCTTGGCCTGTGACAGCGTCTTCAGACCCAGTGTAAATGCCTGTTCCGGCACTTGATCAAGCCCGCCCCAATAGGCGGCATTGCTGTTACGCGTTTCATCGGAAAGGTCAATAACGCGGGTCACGCTGTCAAAGCTGCTGCCCGGTTCGTTAAAAGCAATATGGCCATTGGTGCCAAGGCCTAGAACGGCAACGCCAATCGGGCCGTTATCCTTGATAAGCTGTTCCATCGCGGCCGCTTCGGCTGCCGTATCTTCTGCCTGACTGTTATAGGTGATCCGGTTGGACGCAGGGACGCTAACAGGATCGAGTATTTCCCGCGCCAGCCAGTTCTGGAACAGGCGGCGATCATCGGCAGGCAGACCGATATATTCATCCAGAGAAAGAAAGCTGATTTGCTGCCAGATAGATTTCTGGTCGCCGTAATGTTCTATCAGGTACTGGTACATATCATGCGGCGTCGTGCCGGTCGGCAGGGCGATCAGCGGTTCACGCAGTTGCTCGAATTGCTCCCACAGCAGCTTGGCTGCTTTTTCGGCAAAGTCCTGCTTGGTTTCAGCCTCGATGATGATAGGCGTATATTCGGTCATAAGCTGGTGTCGCTTTCGCTGTTTGCTTTACGCGTCGCCATTTTCAGGCGGCACGATTACCAGTTTACCCTGATCAAGGGCAATTACAGGCACGGTTTCTTTGGTAAAGGGCAGGTAGTAGCTTGCCCCTTGCGGCGGTTTGATTTCCAGCAGGTCGCCGGCGCCGAAATTCTCGACGGCAAGCACCTTGCCGGCAGGTTTGCCGCTTTGGTCTTCGGCAGTCAGCCCGATCAGGTCTTCGAAGTAAAACTCGTCTTCGTCCTCAAGGTCGGGTAACTGGTCGCGCTCCACCCACAGCTTGGTGCCGCGTAATTTTTCGGCAGCAGTGCGGTCGGTAACGCCATCTACCTCGGCCAGCCAGTATTTACCCATCGAATTTTTCATTGTCAGGGTAATTACGTCTGTGCCGGTCGGCTTGGTAAAAAGAGGGCCGTTCAACAGCTCCGGACTATCAGTGTCGCATTTGACCTTGACCAGCCCCCGCACACCGTGCGCCGTGGCAATGATGCCGAGACAAACACGTTTTGTTGCGGCGGGCTGGTCCTGATCCGGAACTGAAATGGCGGCTGCCAGTAGTCCTCTTTTTTCTCTTCTTCAGCAGCAGCTTCTTCTGCCGGGGCAGCTTCAGCAGCGGCAGCGGCTTCTGCTGCTTCTTTTGCAGCTTCTTCAGCGGCCAGTTTCTTTTCTTCTTTTTCTTTTACGCGTTCTTGTGCTTTAGCACCCGGAGCGGATTTCTTCGGGGTTTCGCGGATTTCCGGCATTTCAACCAGACCGGCTTTTGCGAGGAATTTCGCAACGCGGTCAGAAGGCTTCGCGCCTTGGCCGAGCCAGTATTTTACGCGCTCTTCGTTCAGAACAACGCGCTGGTTGTCATCGTTGGCGAGCAGCGGGTTGTAAGTACCCAGTTTTTCGATATAGCGGCCATCGCGCGGCATACGCTTGTCGGTTACGACGATCCGGTAAAACGGGCGAGCTTTACGTCCGCCTCTTGATAGTCTCATTGCTAGTGCCATTTTCAGTTCTCCTTTGGTTTGCAACTTAGTCAGTTTGGTTTGTAAAAACGTTTTATCTCTTCTTGCCCTTTTTGCGGTCTTTCTTTTTACCGCCATGGGTCGGCAAGCCCCCCATATTTCCAAGGCCGGGCATTCCGCCGCCCATGCCTCCGAATCCGCCCATGCCACCGCCAAGGCCGCCCCCTTGCGTGAAGGGGTTTGCGCCCAGCGGGCCTTCGTCTTTCGCGCCGGCCATGTCTTTGGCCAGTGCTTCGGGATCCATGCCCTGCATCAGCATCTCGGCATCCTGGGACCCCATCATGTTCTTCATCATGCCCATCATTTTGCCCATGCCCATCTTCTTCATGCGCTTCATCATGACCTGCATTTGTTCAAGCTGTTTGACCAGCTTGTTGACGTCCTGCACGGTCAGACCTGCGCCGGCGGCGATACGCTTGCGGCGGGAGGCATTAAGGAGCTTCGGCTTGGCGCGCTCTTCCGGGGTCATCGACAGGATAATCGCTTCCTGACGCTTGATAATGGAATCGTCCATCCCGGCTTCTTCCATCTGTGAAGCCAGTTTGCCAAGGCCGGGGAGCATTTTCATGATAGAGCCTGCGCCGCCCATTTTGCTGATCTGCTTCATTTGTGACAGCAGGTCATTAAAATCAAATTGGCCTTTCTGGAATTTTTTCGCCAGCTTGGCGGCTTCTTCGCGATCGACCGTTTCCGAGGCTTTTTCAACAAGGCTGACAACATCGCCCAT
>CBDUPU010000114.1:0-7566 GCA_965369185.1 uncultured Rhodospirillales bacterium | reverse complement strand
AGAGACCAGCATCAAAGCCCCGATCTGACGGAAGAACGCTGTCAAATACCCTCTTGAAGAACTTTCTATATCCATTGTTCTATCCTTTCCTGTTTAGGGAACGCTGTAGCCGAGGCCAAAGCTGGTCGGCAGGAATTGTTGAATGCTTTGCTGATAGCTCTTATAGGCATCGGCAACGCCTGTACGGGGCACGAAAACCACATCAAACGGGGCAAGCCGCACATCCTGGTCTGGGTCGCCGTCCGTCGCCGCGGCATAATTGGCGCGAAAGACCTCCGGCTTTTCACTCGCACCGCGGCGGTAAATCAGCACGTTATTCTCATCGCCTGAATTCCGCAGACCGCCAGCACGGGCAATGGCCTGCAACAATGTCATGTTGGGGCCGACCGAAACCATTTCCCCGGGAGTGGCAACCTCACCAAGAACATAGAAACGCGACGGGGCGAACGATTTCACCACGACGGTAAGCTGCGGATCTTTCAAATATTTGCGATACGCCTGGATAAGGCCTTGCTGCAATTCACCCGCCGTCTTGCCATAGGCAGGCATGTCCTGAACGACCGTCGTCGAGATCATACCGTCCGGGCGCACTGTGACATCTTCATCAAGTTCCGGATTAAGCAGCATCTTGATCTGCACCTGATCGCCGAGCTGCAAACGGTATGGCTCCAGCTTTTCAGCCAGCGCCGCGACCGGCGCCTGTCCGCTGACCGCATCCGGTATATCGGCGCGCTGGCTTGATGAGGACGCACAGCCTGCAAGCGGTAGCGCCGCCAACAGTAATAAAACAAAAACTCCGCTTATTGCTTTTCTCATTTTGTCTCTTCTTTCTTTTTTCTTTTAATGAAGTTGACGACACTCGGCCTAAAACTGGTAAGGGGAGCGCTCGAACATATAAGGGTCCTGCCGTCCCGTCCCGCTCCCGACATTCTCGAAACACACGGCATTGCGCGCGGACGCCATGGCATTGCAATCTTCGCCATTCTGGTACGAACAAACCGGCACAAGCCCTGAATCGACAATGCAAAAAGGCGCGCCCTGATCAGGCAAGGTCACCTCTTCAAGATTGGCAGAACAGCGCCCGTTTCGTCTTATGGCCTCCTGCCTGCAGCTCCTTGCGTCATAGTACCAGCACTCCGCCGGCAGCCCCTGCGCCTCAACGCAAAACGGCGCTGCCGAAACACCTGACGGCAGCAGCCACAGACAGAAAAAAGCGGTGGTAAAAAAAATGCGCCCGGTCATAAGGCCCCTTTAAATACAAATCAATCAAACACTTGCCGAAACGATATCGGCGGCCTCGCAGGTTCCACCTGACGAAAGCTGTTTCGAATACAAATAAGAAAGCGGTTTGGTTCCATGAAAAAAACTTTTTGTAATTTCAAAGCCAAAAACACAAATAAGCGGCAACCGCCCCTTGACGCCTTCGACATTCAAACCAGATGGATGCCCTTAACTTTAAAAGGGGTATTGTGATGAGCAACGATTTCGATATACGCGATCTGGTCAAAAAAATTACGCTGGCACCCGATGAACAAGCGCTTTCCGGCATCCTTTCCGCGCTGGAACCGCAAAACATCACAAGGCCGGTACAGCTTGCCTTCGTCAACGCCCACGCCCTGAATTTGAGTGCTAAAAACCGCGACTTCCTGCACCATTTGATGCAATGCGACTATGTTTTTCGGGATGGTTCGGGGATGAAGATCCTCTATAAAATGCTCGGAACAAATCCCGGCCTGAACCTGAACGGCACCGACCTGATCCCGCGTATCATCAAACTTTATGAAGGGGAAAACACCTCCCTGTTCGGAACACAGCACCCCTATCTCGACCGGGCCGCCAAGGTCATACGTGAAAACGGTGCTATGCCGGTGCTTATTCTGGATGGTTTTCAGGATGATGAAGAATATCTCGACGCTGCCCGCAAATACCCTGCATCCCTGATAATTCTGGCAATGGGAATGCCAAAGCAGGAACGCATTTCGGAGCTGCTGGCCAGCCGGCTCGACTATCCCTGCCTGATCATTTGCGGCGGGGCGATCCTCGACTTTCTCGGCGGCAAGGTCACGCGCGCGCCGATGCTGTTTCGCCGCCTTGGCATGGAATGGGTTTACCGCCTGATACAGGAACCGCGCCGTTTGTTCCGGCGCTATATCATTGGCAATGTTGTTTTTTTACTGCGCAGTGTCGCCCTCGCCTTGCCGTCCGTCCGCAGCCGGCAACGCAGCACCCTGCCACAAAAATAAATAAGTTTTTATGAAACCAAACCGCTTGAGCATCGTTCTAAGAGGACACAAAAATTTCATTATGCAGAGAGGGGTTTTTAAAAATGACGTTTGTTTCAGAGGCCCAGACAGCCCGCCATAAAAGTTACGCGCCGCGCACCCGGTCTGGCTGGAAGTTTTTCCAGGAGAAGCAAATTCATTTAATGGTCTTCGCATTCGACCTGATTGCGCTGATGGCGGCTTACCAGCTATCGCTGCCCATTGCCGAGTCCCTGATCGCCCATTTTCAAAGCAGTGCGCTTCAGTATTTTCAGCCGGTCGATGAAATGCGGCAGGTCGTTTATATCTGCCTGTCACTCGGGGTCATGTTCTTTCTGTTCCTTAACGGCCAGTACACAAGACGCGTTCCGTGGTGGAGCCAGTTTGAACAGATCACCAAAATCATGTTTTTCGCCGTCCTCGTCGATGGCTTTGCCAGCTACGCGCTTGGCCTAACCTACCCGCGCATTTTTATTGCGGCGAACTGGATCATTGCATACGGCATGGTCGTGCTGACACGGCTTGGCATTAATGTCATCAAAAGCCGCTCACGCAACTGGAAACTCCCCGCCGCCATTATCGCGGATGCCGAAACCGCAACCGACACGCTGTTCGCCCTCGCCTCTGACGGCGGGATGGGGCTGGCGGCACGAACGATTTTCCTGCGCAACAAAAACCCGGCAGCGCTCGACCGCGAAGAACTCCCGGCCAGCTACCGGACTATCGACGTTCTGACCGAACGGGAAGACTATGAAGACTACGTCCTGAAAAATCCCGACCTGTTTTATATCGTCTCACTCGAAGGCCTTCAGGGCGCGCGCCGTGACCGGCTGATCCGGCTGTTCCACCAGAACGGCATCCGCTTCTCGCTGCTGCCTGCGCTTTCCCGCACCGGCACATACCAGTCCGAACCGAATTATTTCTTCGGCAACGACATTATGCTGCTCGACACCAAAAGACCGGTGGCAAGCCCGCTGGGACGGATTGCCAAAAGAAGCATGGATATACTCGGCGCGGCAGTCGCCCTGACGATTTTCATCGTGCCGATGCTGCTCGTCGCGCTCATGCTCAAACTTGAAGGCCAAAGCGGCTCCCCGCTATACGCCGGCAAGCGCGTTGGTCAGGGCGGACGCCTGTTCCGCTGCTGGAAGTTCCGCACAATGGAACCGGGAACCGATCACCTTCTGGAAAAATATCTGGCAGAAAACCCGGATGCCAGAGCCTATTGGGACAGATATTTCAAACTGCCGAACGACCCCCGCGTCCAGACGCGCACCGCCCGCTTTATCCGCAAGGCCAGCATCGACGAATTGCCGCAGCTCTGGAATGTGTTGATCGGCGATATGAGCCTCGTCGGCCCGCGCCCGATTTTGGAAAGCGAAATCCCTGCCTATGGCGACCAGATCGACGAATACTCGTCCGTCAAACCCGGCATCACCGGCCTGTGGCAAGCCAGCGGCCGTAACGGCACCAGCTTCCAGCGCCGCGTTGTCTGGGACAGCTGGTATGTCCGCAACTGGTCGCTCTGGGGGGACATCATCATCATTTTAAAGACCATTCAGGTCGTCCTGAATAAATCAGGCGCCAGCTAACAAGGAACATTGCAATGTCTCAGCTAAACAACCTTCTGCCCTTAATGGCGCAGTTCTGCAAACTCTCCGGCTTCAACCGTCTTTGCACGCCGGTTTACGGCGGGCGCGGCCTGATCCTGATGTTTCACCGCTTTGCCAGAAACCCGCAAGAGCGCATTGATGGCGGCGTACTCGATATCAGGTTTCTTGACGCGCTGCTTACACACATCCGTAAAACAGGCCCTGAAATCATACCGCTCCATGATGTCCCAAGAGCAATCGCGCAAAAAAGAAGATTCATCTGCCTGACGATTGATGACGGCTACCGCGATAATCTGGAAGTCGCCCTGCCGGTACTGCACCGCCACACCGCACCGGCGACCATTTTCGTACCAAGCGGCATTCTTGACCGCTCGCTCGATGCATGGTGGCTACAAATTGAAGAAAAAGCGAAAAGCGCCGCCAATCCGCAGCTTGCCTTTTTAAACATGATCACAGAAGCAAGCTCCAGCCCGGAAGCGCTTGCGCGGATGCGCAGCTCCTTCACATTGGACCAGGCCGAAATCAATGACCGCTACTTCCTCAGCGAAGCAGAAGTAAAGAGCATTGCCAACGACCCGCTCATTGATATTGGCGGCCACACCGTCACCCACCCGCTGCTTAAAACCCAGACGGATGACGAGGCCTACCACGAAATCGTCCAGAACAAACAAGACCTTGAACAACTATTGCAGCGCCCTGTCGAAACATTCGCCTACCCGTTCGGCCATGAACGGTCCTGCGGGGCGAGAGAATATGAGCTCGTGGAAAAGGCAGGCTATAAAGTCGCGGTAACAACCCGCGACGGCAACATCCTGCCCAAACACGCAAACCACCTGACCGCCCTGCCGCGTTACAGCGTGCGCGGCCAGTACGAATATCTCGCCATCTATGACATGCAAAAAAGCGGCGCCTACCGCGCCCTGCGCTCCCGCTTCGGCTCGGCCTTTGTGACGGAGTAACGCGCCCCTGCTATCTAGCGGGCGGCAGCCCGCTTTTCACCGCCCTTATTAAACTTTTTGCGGCGTGGGCGCGCATCACCGCCACTGGGCTTGCCATTACCGAAACCACCCTTAGGCTGCTTTTTGCCGGCAAACTTGGTCGCGGCTTTTTTATTACCGCCGGGCTTGGCATTCCCGCTGGGCTTTCCATTGGCATTAGGCTTGGCATCGACTTTGGCTTTAACCTTGCCGTCTGCCTTATCAGACACGTTGTTCTGGACACCGGCATTTTTAGCGCTGGCATTTTTATTGTTTTTGCCCTCGCCGCCGCCACTGGCATTGCGCGGGCCTACAAATTTGCGCTTTGGCTTGCCTTTGCCGCCCGGCCCTGAACGGAAGCCCCGTCCCCTGCCATTTCCTTTGGGCGGTGCGCCGGACTTCTTCTTCTCCGGATCCAGCAAGCACTCAATCGCGTGCCATTTACGGCTATCCTCGGACGAAACAAAGCTGATCGCAGAGCCAACAGCCCCCGCACGGGCAGTACGCCCCATACGGTGAATATAATCTTCGGCGACCTGCGGCAGATCAAAGTTAATCACATGCTCGATATGCGGCACGTCCAGACCGCGCGCGGCAATATCGGTCGCAACCAGAATACGGAAGTTCTTTTTGCGGAAACTGTTCATCACGGTCGTACGCTGATTTTGCCGCATATCGCCGTGCAGGGCATCGGCCTTAAACCCGTCCTTCTGCAAATTTTTTGCGATACGCGCCGAACCGTATTTGGTCTTTGCAAATACAATTACCGTGCCTTCGCGCTGATTTAGCTGGTTGACAAGCTCTTTATATTTATCGCCTTGATCAATGCGGATAACGTCCTGCTGGATGTTTTTCGCGATGACATTGGTCGCCCCGATCGAAATACGCTCGGGATTGTTCAGATACTTACCGGAAAGCTGGACAATCTCCTTCGGCATTGTTGCGGAGAACATTAAAGTTTGTCTGCCATCTGGCAGATATTTAAGGATTTTATCGAGCTGGATACCAAAGCCCATATCGAGCATCCGGTCAGTCTCGTCAAGGACGAGAAAGCCTGTATCGTGCAAATTCATCGAGCGGCGCTCAAGATGGTCGTTAATCCGTCCCGGCGTACCGACAATGATCCGCGGCTGGGCGCGAAGCTGGGCATATTGTTTGTTCATCGACTCACCGCCAATGATAAAAGCGGTTTTGATCGGGCTTTTCGGCCCCAGCAAATCGTGAATAACATCAAGCACCTGCTTGGCAAGCTCACGCGTCGGTGTCATGACCAGCGCAGAACCGCGCGGGTTACGCAGCAGCGCTTCAACCAGCGGAATACCGAAAGCAGCAGTTTTGCCTGTACCGGTTTGTGCCGAGCCGAGAACGTCCCGCCCCTTCAGCGCCAGCGGTATGGCCTGCGCCTGGATCGGGGTCGGTTCCGTATAGCCCATTTTGGCCAACGAACGGTTCAAGGGTGCGGATAGGCCGAAGCCTTCAAAAGATTTCATGTAGTTTCAACTTTCATATCAAGTTCATAGGCGCCCCCGGCACAATTGCCGCGGCGCAGGTTTAAAAGCCTGAAAGGCACTGACCTATAATCTGAACTTTGCGGAAAAAGGGTGAGGCTCTTGGACATTCACGTACCCGTATTTTTCTTAACCACTTATGGCGGCGGATACTTTTTCTGTAAGCTCTGTCTTATAGCGTAAAGAGCATAGTCAAACTCTGCGCGGATTAATGGCAGATTTCTGCAATTCTGTCAAACATTTCCGGCGTGTTCTTAACTAAGCCCTTTTAATAAATAGCCTTTTTCAATGTGCCGAAAATCAGGGATCAGTAATCCCAGCGCCACGAAACCCCGGCACCGGCCTGGGCATCTTCGCCGATCTTACTCTCGGCGGAAATATGGGGGGTCAGCTCAATCTCGACACTCGCCCCGCCGGAACCTTCCGTAGCGCCCTTTTCCAGTTCCAGATAAACCTTGTCCGACAGGTAAGTGCCGACACCGACCGTTGCACCGCCCTCGCTTCCTTCTTCGATACGGATATCGTCAATTCCGGTGAGGTTGCGGATCTGCGCAAGCGGATCAAAACCGCCGCCCTTGCCGCGGAACCGGTCTAGCGTCTGCTTTAGCTGTAGCGCTTGAAACGGGGTAATGCTCTGCATGTCGCGGCCAAATAAAATACGCGCCAGCACCTCGTCTTCCGGCAACGCAGGAACAGAGCTGAACCCCAGCGACACATCCTCCAGCGGTCCTGTCAACGTTACTGCAGCAGTAACCTCATCAACATCACTCGTCGCCTTGATATCAAGATAGGGCGATGGCGGCACGGTTCCCTGAAAACGTAAATTGGCTTTGGCGATATCAAAACGCCGCCCGAATTCTTCATACCGCCCGCGTACGGATTTAAGCGTGCCGTTAAGCTCGGGCCGGGCAAGCGTCCCGCTAACAGCCACCTTGCCACCGAATTCCGCATCCAGCCCCCAGCCGCGAACGAATATCCGGTTATCCGCCTTCACGCTGACATCGAGCGCAACATTCTGCAGCGCTTCGTCTGTCCGGGTCACACCTTCCGCGCTAACGATGTTCAGTTGCGGAATATCGGTCAGAAACCGCTCGGGTATCTGAATATCCAAAGGCCCGACAACAACACTTCCCCCAAGCAAATAGCCGGTCCGCCGCCCCTCGAACGACAAATCGGCCCCGACATAACCGTCCGCACGCTCACTGCC
>CBDUPU010000113.1:0-7600 GCA_965369185.1 uncultured Rhodospirillales bacterium | reverse complement strand
CCCGTTTGTTTTTCTGTGTAGGCAGCAGGGCGGAGCTGGGTGCTGAAAATATCGTGACCGGGGCGCTTGCGTATGGCATCGCGGATTTTGCCCGTCCAGCGGGTCAGCGCCATAACGCCTTCCTGCGCGGCAATTATGCCGTCATGCTTGCTGGTGCCATAGGCCGTCAGTGTGCTGCCCATGCCTTTGCCAAGCATCCATAACAGGACGTCAGCGGGGTTCGGCGCAAATTGCAGCTGCAATAGCTTTTGCCACATCTCTTCCTGACCGCCGCGCAGATAAACGATATCGCTTGGTTTCATACCCGGTATCGCCAGCACTTGTCTGCGGAAGGTCAGCATTTCATCGATTGTTTCGCCGGGGGCCGCGCCGTAACCGAGGTAATTGCCGTGATAGACAATCCGGTCGCCGGGCTCAACACGCTCATATAGTGCGTCATGCAGCGCCATCAGGCGCTCGGCTTCACCATGGACGGCGGAAATTGACCAGATGCGCTTTGGCGTACCGAGCGAAATAAAACGAGAATCAAAAGCGGCCAAACACACGGCGGATGTAAATTCCAGAGGCGATGGAGTTAAAAGAAACCTGTATTGGCGGGAACGGGGAAGTTCCCAGAATCGTCTTTATTATACATTGGAAACAGTGGATTACAAACATTGCGCCAGAAAATCCGCTAAACATTAGCTTTTCCTAAGATGTTTCGCCGCGGCCTTGGGGAAGGGGCAAAGAAAAACCCCGCATGAAGCGGGGTTCTCGAAACTGTATAGCGCTTATAAAGCTTAAGCGGCTTTGATGTCGGCAGCTTTTTCAACAGCAGCTTTCTTCGCGGCCTTGCCAAGAATACCTTCGAGCTGCTCGGTTGCCTTGTCTTCGGTGATGCGCTCAACGGCAGCAACTTCGCGTGCCAGACGCTCCAGCGCGGATTGATAAATCTGGCGCTCGCTGTAGGATTGCTCGGTATCGTCGTTGCTGCGTTTCAGGTCGCGCAGAACTTCGGCGATGGCAACCGGATCACCGGAATTGATTTTCATTTCATATTCCTGGGCGCGGCGGCTCCACATGGTGCGGCGAATGCGTGCGCGGCCTTTCAGGGTTTTGATCGCATCTTTCAGGCGATCTTCGGTGCAAAGCTTGCGCAGACCGGAGGGGCCGGCCTTCATTACGGGCACTTTGAGACGCATACGATCTTTTTCAAACGAGATAGCGTAGAGTTTGACTTCCATTTCGCCAATTTTGGTTGTCTCGATACCCTCGACCTGGCCAACGCCGTGTGCCGGGTAAACTACGTAGTCTCCTGTTTTGAAATCGACATTATCATTCGTCATTGCTATATCACCTTAAATGGTTAGTGTTGACTGGCTAAGGGAATTCATAAAAACCGTTAGCGCTCAGTGCGATACCAGCGATAGTTCACAAATGGATCTAACCCCTCGATCCAAACCCTCGTTGTATTGCAATGCGATGGAGTATAGTTAAAATTTCGTAAAATTTCAACTTCTATTTTGATTCTGGGCAGGATGCAACGATTCAGCTGCCTATAAAACAGCTTTTTTATCAGAATCATAGGAATTTTTTTTAAAGCGGTGCTTTAATCGCCTTCACCCGGTGCGTCAGCGAAAAATTCCGGGTATTTATCGGCTTTGTCCTTAAATTCTTCGGCTTCGGGCAGCGGATCTTTTCTGCGGGTAATATTCGGCCATACTTCGGATTTTTCCCGGTTAAGCTCGAGATACTTTTCCGCTTTTTCGTCCATATCCGGAACAATGGCCTCAATCGGGCACTCCGGCTCGCACACGCCGCAATCAATGCACTCATCCGGATGGATGACGAGCATGTTTTCACCTTCATAGAAGCAGTCCACGGGGCAGACTTCTACGCAATCGGTGTATTTGCATTTGATGCATAAATCTGTAACGACAAAGGTCATGCCGGGTTATTTATAACGCTACGGCGAGGCCGTCAAGCCTAAGAGTCGGTTTGCCAGTCGTTCTTAGTGTGGCCCAGTGGCCGAGCGGCAATGTGTAGAGATCTTTGTCATGGCCAAATGGCGCGTCCGTAATGGCCGCCGGAATATTTTTACCGGCAATGGCCTCGTTGACAATATCGGTTAATGACAGCCCGAACGGCCGCCGTCCCGTATCTTTGGGGGCGGTAAAACCGCCAAGGACCAGCCCGCTGATCTTATCAAACACACCGGCATTGCGAAGCTGTGAGAACATACGGTCCGTATGGGAAAGCTCGTCCCCGCAATCTTCCAGAAACAGGATCGCACCGGTAAAGTCGGGTTCGTAAGGCGTGCCCATCAGGCTGCAGATCAGGCTGAGATTGCCGCCGACCAGATGGCCGCTTGCCTCGCCTTTGGCAAGGACATTCGCGCCAGACAGCGGCATGTCGGCATCAGCTTTGCCCTGAAGTAGGTTAAAGCATTGCTTCAGCTGCGCTTCGTCACCAAACGGCTTGCCAAAACGTACGGCAACAGGTCCGTGAAAGGTGATTTGCCCGGCCTTTTTGGTGATGGCCGAGAGCAGGGCGGTGACGTCGCTATAACCCATCAAGATCTTTGGATGCTTGCGGATCAGGTCAAAGTCGAGTTTTTCCAGCAGCCAGCCCGCGCGATTGCCGCCACCGGCCGCGACAATGGCTTTAATTTCCGGATTTTTGTAAAGCTCGTGCAGCGCATCGGCTTTTTCCTGCGCCGTTCCCGCCGACTGGCCGTATTCGGCATAGGTCTGCGGGTGTATATAAATTTTATAGCCAAGCGCTTCGATCTTTTTAACGGCGGCCTGAAGCTCTTCACGGTCAATCCGGCTCGATGGTGCCATGATGCCGATTGTATCGCCGGGCTTTAATGCGGGTGGTTTGTTTATCATGCGCCTATTATGCGCCAAGCGGCGCTAAAGACAAGAGGTTAGCCGCCCTTGATCTTGGCAAAGCCATCAAGCGCGCGTTTGCGTGCTTCGCTGTGGTCAACAATCGGCGCAGGATAGGCGAGTTTTTCATCGCACTCCCACGGCGCGTGGATGCGCTTTCCCGGTAATTTTGATAGCTCGGGAATCCATTGCCGGACATAAGCGCCGTCAGGGTCAAACTTTTGCCCCTGCGTCACCGGATTGAATATACGGAAGTAGGGCGCTGCATCGGCGCCGCTGCCTGCGACCCACTGCCAGCTTGCCGCATTATTGGCAAGGTCGGCATCGACCAGCGTATCCCAGAACCAGCGCTCGCCCTCGGTCCAATGCAGCAGCAGGTCTTTTATCAGGAAAGAGGCAACAATCATGCGGACGCGGTTATGCATATAGCCCGTCGCCCACAGCTCGCGCATACCGGCATCAACGATCGGATAGCCGGTTTCGCCGCGCTGCCAGCGTTCGAGCGCTTTATCGTTTTTATCCCAGGGGAATCCGCTAAATTTATCCTGCAGCGGTTTTTCCGGCAGCTCGGGAAAGTGGGTCAACAGGCTGTAGGAAAATTCCCGCCAGCCAAGTTCGCTGCAAAAAGTTTCAGCGTCCGCTTCCCAGCCTTCGGCTGCCGCGGTGCGGCGTACGCTATGCCATGCGGTGCGCGGTGAAATTTCGCCAAAGTGCAAATGGGCAGACAGCCGCGAAACATTGTCATGATCAGGATAGTTACGGCCTTCTTTATAGCCCTTCAGCCCGTTGTCACAAAAGTCTTCCAGCCGTTTAAGTGCGCCGGTCTCGCCGGGACTCCAGCTTTTCTCCATCGTCCCGTACCAGCGGATCTTCGGCAGCAGCTCCAGATCGCCCAGTTCGATCTTGCAGGTGGCAGAAGGGCCATATGTCAGGCGCTCCGGTGCCGGCAGCGGCTCTGGCGGCTCTCCGTTTTTACCAAGACAGCCTTTGCGGTAAAAAGGGGTGAAGACCTTGTAGGGCGTGCCGTCATCTTTGAGCGTCCTATGCGGCTCCCATAATAGCGAAGCATTGAAACTGCGCGTTTCTATGTTTGCGCCTTGCAGATCGTCTTTAATAGCCGCATCGCGCTTGATCCGCCACGGTTCGTAACAGCGGTTCCAATAAACCGCCCTGGCACCGGTTTCACGGACAAGCTGCGGTAATACGTCTCTTGCGTCGCCGGGCCGAATGATCAAATGGTCTGAAAGGCTGTCATTCAAAGATTTAAGGCTGTGATGCAGCCACCAGCGCGAGGCAGCGCCCATTTTCCAGTCGGCTGCGTTCGCGTCATCAAGGATATAGACAGGAATAACCGGCCGCCCTTGTTGATAGGCATCATGCAGCGCCGGATTATCATGGCGCCGCAGATCCTGTCTGAACCAAACGATGACCGGTGAAGAGGAAATAGGAAATCAGCCGTCTTTGGTGATAATTTCAATTAGTTCGTCGCGAACTTCATTGGCCTTGAGATTGTCTATCTGGCATGTCCCTGCGGCCTGATGCCCGCCGCCGCCATATTGGAGCATTAGCTTGCCGACATCGGTATTACTCGTACGGTTCAGGATAGATTTTCCAACGGCAAAAACCGTATTTTGCTTGTTACGACCCCAGATAATATGCATCGAAATATTGGTCTGGGGGAACAGGGCGTAAATAAGGAAACGGTTTCCTGCCCAGATGGTTTCTTCCCGCCGCAAATCCAGCACAATCAAATTGCCGTGCACCTTGGAACAGCGCTCAATCTGTTCTTTACACTTATTCTCGTGCTCGAAATACAGCTCCACCCGCTCCTTGACGTCAGGCAATTCCAGAATTTCCTGAATTGTGTGCGTATCGCGAATATAATCGATCAATTTCATCATCAATTCGTAATTGGAAATGCCGAAATCGCGAAAGCGGCCAAGGCCGGTACGGGCGTCCATGATAAAGCTAAGCAGTTCCCAGCCTTGCGGATTAAGAATATCTTCTTTGGTGAAGCCTGCGGCATCGGCCTTATCGACTGCTGCCATCATCTCTTCGGTAATTTTTCCAAGCTGCGGGTTGGCTGCGCCATCAAAGTAATCATAAACAACGCGCGCTGCCGAAGGGGCGCTGTCGTCGATAATATGGTTTTCCGGCGCTGCGCCGACGCGCGCGACCTCTGATGCGTGGTGGTCAAAGCACATATAGACGCCTTCGACATAGGGCAGGTTGGTTGTAATGTCGTCCGGCCCGACCTCTATGACGCCATCTTGCATGTCTTTCGGATGTGCGAATTTAATCTCGTTAATCAGCCCCAGCTCCTGCAGAATAACGGCGCAAATCAGCCCGTCCATGTCGCTGCGGGTAATCAGTCGGTATTTCTTGTTTGCTTCCGGCTGGATCTTTGCTTGGCTTGTCATTAACCCGTAACTCCTTGGTATTGCTTGTTTCTAGAATCTTTATAGCATAATTTATTAAATGATAATATGGGGTTAACGGTTGCTCCGCTTGCGGATATAAACATCATATGTCTGCGGCGTATCGCGTTCCAGCGGCGTGCCGGCATAATAGGGGCGCAAATTTACAGTGATTTCCTGAACCTTGTCATACTGCGCCCATTCCTGCGAAAAACCTTCGTCTATGGAAAAATATCCGGCGAAATCGAACGGCTCATCACTGCCGGGAACAATATGATACTGCCCGATTAACGCCATACGCGGCTGGTAACGGGCAAGGTCTTGCCCGGTCATGGCCGCGTATTTTCGGCGAAGCGCGGTGCGATCAGCGCCATCTTGTTGTAACAGCGAAGGCAGAAACCAGAACGTCGGGAAGCGTGACGCGTGAACCTGCCCGTTATAAAACAGCGCCGGGTGCATTACTTCCATACTGTCATGAAACATAAGAACCGGGCAGGGGCGCTCACACGATGCCAGCACTTTATTAAGGGGCAGAGAGCGGTAATCCGCGTGGGTCGGGTATGCCAGCAGCGGCGGCTGCAGCGCATAAGCGAACAGAAAAATGAGCAGGCCGGT
This sequence comes from uncultured Rhodospirillales bacterium, assembly GCA_965369185.1. Taxonomy (GTDB): domain Bacteria; phylum Pseudomonadota; class Alphaproteobacteria; order Micavibrionales; family Micavibrionaceae; genus UM-FILTER-47-13. The sequence continues at coordinate 1,698 of CBDUPU010000113.1, read as the reverse complement.
GATGCAAGCCTTGGCTGGAAGCTTTTTGAGCCTGCCAAGATGCCCGTAAACGGACAGGCCAAGCGCGCAGACAAAAAGAATCAGCGAGGGCAGCAAATGATAGAAAAAGCCTTTCATTTGCACAGCGTAAGGGACAAGCCCGAATAACGCCCCCGCGTAAAGCAGGATCAGCAGCGTCTTTGCGCGCCCTTGCAAGGGCGTCAGGATAATATCGGCCAGCGGCACAATTAAAAACATGAAGCCGTAAACAAGCAGGGGCAGCAGGGCGGCGCTATAATCATGCTGCACCACATATAGCGACAAAACATCAGGCAGGATCACCTGCAGATAATCGCGGAAAAACAGGCCAATAAAAGCAACGTAACCGATCGTGCCCGCAGCCAGCGCCAGAAAGTCGGGATCACGTATAATCCAGAGTCTTTTCTGCACGATCATCCGGTGCGCCAGCAGCAATACTGGTAGCAGACCGAAATGGGGCTTGATCAAAACCGCGACCACACCGCAGACCATGACTGGCCAGAACAGCCGTGCTGGCAGGGGCGTACGCCAGCTCAAACAAAGCTGCGCCATCATAAATGGCATCAGCCCGAGCAAAACCACTTGGTCCCGTTCACCAAGCGCAATCGTCGCGAGAATGGTGTTTCCTGCCAGCCATGCCGCGAGTAAGGCGCGCCGTTGGCCGTCTTCTAAAAATGTCCAGCTACCCGCTATGCGATTTACCGCATAGCCGGACAGCCCGATCAGTATAAGAAAATAGCTGAGAATAATGTAATGGACCGGCACGGCCGTAAGCAGTTTGCCAACGATCACTGGCGGTAAGTGATAAAGAATGCTAAGCGGCGGATTGACCTCGTAAAATGTTTCGGCCATATGCTCGCCGGCTAAAAGGCGCTCCGCCGCAGTAACCAGCCAGATGGTGTTTCCGTTTAGGCTGAGCTGTGACTGGACTGCAAACCACGGCAACAGGCACAGGAAAATCAGCAGGGAAAAACGGACGGCGCTGTTCATGATTTGTAGATCTGGTCGATCAGATAGAGAGGCCGCTGCTTTGTCTCGTTAAAGATGCGGCCAATATATTCGCCGAGAATGCCGATAGTCATTAACTGGATGCCGCTTAGAAAAGTGATCATGACCATTAATGACGGATAACCCGGCACATCGCTGCCAAAAGCCAGCGTTTTTACGATGATCAAAAAGCCGTAGCAGAATGAAAACAACGAAATCAGGAAACCAAAGATCGTTGCCAGCCGTAGCGGGGTCATGGAAAAACCGGTGATTCCCTCCAGAGATAAATTCCAGAGCTGCAAATAATCCCAGTGTGTGCGCCCGGCGACACGGGGCTGGCGCTGATAGGGGAAGGGGATTTGCTTGTAACCGATCCAGGCAAACAGCCCTTTCATAAAGCGGTGCTTTTCCCGCAGGATATGCAGCGCCTCTATCGAACGGCGGTTCATCAGGCGAAAGTCACCAGTATTCATGGGGATTTTGACGCGGCTGATACCGTTCATCACCTTGTAAAATGCCGCAGCTGTCGATTTTTTCAGCCAGCTTTCGCCAAGACGGCTGGTGCGCTGACCATAAACGACATCGGCATCCTGTTCTTTCCAGATTTTTATCAGGTCAGGGATCAGTTCCGGCGGATCTTGCAGGTCGGCATCAAGGATGATGACCGCATCACCCTCGACCATGTCCAGTCCT
>CBDUPU010000112.1:0-7616 GCA_965369185.1 uncultured Rhodospirillales bacterium | reverse complement strand
CTGCGCCGCCCGACCAAGCGCGAGATTGACCTCCGGCTAGAACGGGAAAGCGGCCTTTCCCACCGCCCGCTAAGCGCACTCGAAGACAAGCTGGTTAATCCGCGTACCGAGCCGACCCGAAAGCTTTGGAAGAAAAATCAGGAAGAAGCCCTGTTGACACTCGGGGCGCTACGCCTGCCAATAGCACGGCCCTTGTTAGCGGCAAGCGACCCGGTGGCATTGCGGAGTTTTTGCGTTTTATTGCTTTTTATCGGGTTGTTCGCCGCCGGTCCGCAGTGGCAAAGCCGTCTTGGCCACGGCCTCTTTCCCTTCACCCTGAGTGCACAAGAGCAGCAAAACGCTGCACAGGTCACATTGTGGATTACACCGCCGGAATATACTGGCAGAGCGCAGGTCACCCTGCAAGGCGCGGGAAAACGTGAAGAAGCGCTCGATATCGCCGCGGGGAGCATCGTCAAAATCCGTATTAATGACGGCTTTACCCGTCCCGTCCTGATAGCCGGGGATCTGGAAACCCCGTTTGAGAAGCTCGGCGATAAAAGCTGGGGGCTGGAAACGGAAATACCGCCGGGCAAGAATTTGAAGATAAGGCAGTGGCCGATAACCCGCGCCAATATTGCCTATACTTATATTCCCGATACGCCGCCTGTGATCGAAATGAATGGAGATCTTCAGTCGATGCCCAAGGGGGAATTGCAGCTCCCCGTCAAAGTTTTTGATGATTACGGGGTTACGGACCTTACCCTGCACATGGACCTTGATCCGATTATCGAAGACAGGCCGATGGGTACGCCTTATGAAGAAGCCCGTGCGGTTATGAGCCCGCCGGCGACGGCGCAGGAATTGGCACCTGTCTATGATTTGTCGTGGCATCCCTGGGCAGGCCTGCCCGTCACACTTACGCTGGAAGGCGTTGACCATGTCGGCCAGAAAAGCACGATACCGCCGCTGACAGTCACCCTGCCGGAACGAAGCTTTAATCATCCGATCGCCAAACAGCTCATCGAACTGCGCAAGCGACTGATATGGACACCGCAAGCCGCGGCAGGAAACGTTGCCTACGAAATCGAAAATTTGATGGCCGATCCGGCGCTGGCTGCGGAAGACTTTCGAGTTTTTCTTGCTATGCGAAGCGCCTCTTCGCGGCTTTCCTATGATCCGACGCCAAAGGCTGTGGCAAGCGTGGTTGAATTACTGTGGGACGCGGCGCTGCGGATCGAGGACGGTGACTTGCCGCTGGCGTTTAAAAATATGCGTGACGCACAGCGCGCGCTCGAAAGTCTTTTGAAAAACCCGCACGCGACCGATGAGCAGATCGCCAGAGCAATGCAGGATTTACGCGAAGCCATGGGCAATTATCTGCAGGAGATGTATCGCGAGATGCAAAAGCGTATGGCGGAAAACGGCAAACAGATGCAGATTTCGCCGGAAATGTTCAAAAACATGATCAACCCGAATGACATTGCCTCTTTCCTCGACCAGTTGCAGGCAGAAGCGCTGTCCGGCAACAAAGACGCAGCGCGCGAGCTTTTGTCCGAGCTTCAGAAATTCATGGATGCGTTTGACCCGTCAATGGACATGGGAATGCCGCCGCAAATGGAGTTCATGATGGAAGGCATCAACGAACTGCAGCAGCTTATCGAAGAACAGCAAGCCCTTCTGGACCAGACAAGACGGCAAGCAGAAATTCTAGAGGGACCGAAACAGGAATATCCCGAATTCCAGCCATTTGAAAAGAAGACGCTCGAAGAATGGGGCTTTGGCGAAATGCCGCCGCCCCCCCAAGACAAGCAAGAGCAAGCAATGCCTGCGCCAAAAGTCGATACGCAGGCAAACAAGGCAGAGCAAGACGCGCTGCGCTATATCCTTGGCCAGCTGATGCTGGAAACCGACGAGCAGCTTGGCGAGATACCGGAGAACATGCAGCGGGCCGAAAAGGAAATGCGGAGTTCCGGCGACCATCTCGGATCAAACCGCCCAGACCTATCCATCCCGAATCAGGAGCTGGCGATCCAGCATCTGCAGGACGCAATGCAGGACATGTCACAGCAGATGCAACAGATGATGCAGCAGATGATGATCATGTCATTTGGCGGATCGCAGCGTATGGATCCGCTAGGCCGGCCGATGAGCGAAGGCAACGGCAATCCGCTCTTCCCCGGCTCCCGCGTTGAAATCCCCGATGAGGGAGAGCGCAAGCGCGTTGAGGAAATTCTCAAAACGCTGCGTCAGCGTTCCGGCGAAATCAATCGCCCGGATTACGAGCTGGAATATTACCGCCGGTTAATGAAACAGTTTTAATGTTCTGAGGCTGAATGTTGTTCGGTAGCGGGCTGATGGTGCTGCGCTCCGTCTTCGTGCGAAGGCTCAGGCTCAGACTTATGCTCCGGATTTTGCGAGATTGCGTCACCAGCCAGTAGCCTGACATTTACTTCGCGCACATCATGCGGCACTTTGGGATAAAATGCCTGAAAAGTGGTTTCGCTGTTGCCCTCGACCGTGCGTTCCGCCGTTTCGACAAGCCAGCTATCAACAGTTTCCCCGTCTTTTCCAATCAGGCTTGCCTGCAGAAATGGCACGGAGGCTGGTTCAGGGCTTAAATTCAGGATCGTCCCGCTTAAGGCAAGGACGTTCATCCCCTCTTCAGTTTCTTTAATGGCGGCCGCCACATTATCAAAGATTAGCCCCTCGCCGCTTATATGGGTTTCGATCCCCATTATGCTGTAAAGCGCGGCTGATGCAGGCCAGACTTTGGTAACGGGCCCGTGTAAGGCAATCATCAAGCCAAGCCCCAGGGCAAAGACACCTAGCGCCCCGGCATAACCCGTCCAGCGGCCTTGCACCCCTTCTTTTATATCTATGACCCGCGTACTGAGCGCCGGCACTTCGGAACCTTCAGGCACGGGCTTGACCGATTCGGGAATTGGTTCGATATCTTCCGGTTCATCGAAGAACTCCTCATCATCCTCTTCCGGGGCGACAAACCACTCGTGACCACAGCTGGTACAGCGCACGCGCCGCCCCTCAGGCCCTACGGCATGGCCGGGAACCAGATATCGCGTATGACATTCTTCACATGTTAAAATCATAAGGCGGGCAACAATCCTTGGGAAATAGCACCTTCTACTTTATAAATTCTGACAGGATAAAGAGCAAAGAGCAATGACACGTATATTTATCATAGTTTTAAGTTTTCTAGTAATTTGCGCTCCGGCACATGCGGAAGATACGTCCTGTGCGGCGTCTGACAAGGCCTGCCTGCTGACAGAGCTGCAAAACGTTACCGGGCAGATTGAGGAAGTTTCATGGCGTGATACGACGTACCGCGAAATTGCCAAACTGCTTGTGCATGAAAAAAGAACCGATGACGCCATTGCCCTGATCAAGCTGATAAAAAGCCCGGACAGGCAGGCCATGACGATCCGCGCGATCGGTATCGAAGCGGCGCAACTAGGCTATAGCCGCGAAGAATATAACGCACTGTTTACGGCATTACGTGCCGAAGCTGAAAAGATCGAGCATCCGCCGTCATACGCTATCGCCGTAAACTATATTGCCGATGCGCAGGCGCTCAGCGGGGACGATGAAAGCTCTCTGGCAACGGCGAAGTCTCTGGATAATGCGGAAATGCGCAACAAAGCGTTATATGATTCGGCAAAGATACAGGCTGAAGCCGGTCGCATTGACGCGGCGATTACAGGGATTCAGACAATGGACGATCCGGGTTTTCGCAATAAGGCATTTTATAATGTCTCGAAAATCCGCGCCGATCTTGCCGACTATGAAGGCGCGCTAAAACTGGCGGAATTTATTACCAATGATTACCAAAAGGCACAATCTATACTATATCTGTTGGCGAAGCAGATTACGCCGGCCGAAGTCTCGCTGGTGAAATAATGAACAATTCATATCAACCCGAAACCGATTCTCCGGAATGGAGCCATTAAACCTTGATCCGATGTGAACATGTTGGACTGCGTTACGGCATTGGGCCGGAAGTTCTGAGCGACGTTAATTTCGCGCTCGAGCCCGGGTCATTCCATTTCCTGACCGGGCCGAGCGGCGCTGGCAAGACATCCCTGATGAGCCTGATGTATCTTGGCCGCCGCCCGACACGAGGCCTGATCACCATGTTCGGGCAAAATATTAACGGGCTGACACGGGCGCAGCTTATGCCGCTACGCCAGCGTATCGGCGTTGTCTTTCAGGATTTCCGCCTGCTTGATCACATGTCGGCCTTTGACAATGTTGCCCTGCCCTTGCGTATTCAGGGAAAGTCCGAAAAAGAAATCCGTAATAATGTCCACGAATTGCTGGAATGGGTTGGTCTTGGCGACCATATAAACGCACTGCCCAATACGATGTCAGGCGGTCAGCAACAGCGCGTTGCGATTGCCCGCGCCGTGATCAACCGCCCCCGGCTTTTGCTGGCCGACGAACCGACCGGTAACCTTGATGCGGAAATCGGTTTTCGACTGATGAATCTGTTTGAGCAGCTAAACCGTATGGGCACGACCATTCTGATCGCCACCCACGACGAAGCGATGATAGAGAAATTCGGCCATACCAAGCTTGTCCTTGGTGGCGGCGGTGTTAGTGTCGAAGATCCGCGTCACTGGCTGGCGCGCAAAATAGACGGGGTCTTCTGATATGGCGCTACGCAATCCATTCCAGAAAGAGCGCAAGCTCGGCGTTGCCACAAAGCGCCGTTATGATTTGCCGCTAAACAAGGCTCCAGGCACCGGCTTTTTAATCTTGCTGATCTGTCTCATGACTTTTCTGGCGATGCTTGCGCTTGCCGCTTCGTTCGCGCTGTCGGCAATGACCGACCGCTGGTCTTCAGGGCTTGAAAACAAGGTAACGATCGAAATCCCAGCAGAACAGGAAGACGGCAAGGTTCTTCAACCTGAAGAGATCAAAGAGCAGGCCGCCCGCGCGAATGACATTTTAAAAGTGAACCCTGCGGTCATAACGACCCATATCATGACAGATGAGGAAATTCGCGATCTTGTAAGACCGTGGCTAGGCGAAGACTTGCTACTCAACAAGGTTCCCCTTCCCGGCCTGATTACTGCCGAGCTGCACGAAGCCACTCCGCAGACGTTACAGTCACTGCAAACCAAGCTGCAAGCCATTAACAAGCGCGCGCGTATTGACACGCACGAAGAATGGCTGACCGATCTGCTGCGCTTCACAGGAGCGTTGCAATTTGCTGCCGCCCTGCTGACGGTTGTTATCGGTATAACGACGGTCACTGCCGTTGCCGGTGCAGTGCGCTCGCGTATGGCCGTTCATCATGCCGAGGTCGAGCTGCTGCACCTTATGGGAGCCAGCGATTCCTATATCTCAAGACAATTCCAGCGTAATTCAATGTTTCTGGCATTTCGCGGCGCCCTGATCGGGGTCGCCGTTGGGGCAGCCGCCCTGACGATCATTGGCTGGATTTCCGGAGAGATGGGCGTTAACTTACTTCCAAATTTCAAACTGAACGGAATGCAGATTGCCTCGCTGGCCGTATTGCCGATTATTGTCGCGCTTATTGCCACTGCGACGGCGCGACAAACAGTGCTTAAAGTTCTTAGCCAGATGCCATAGTGTACGATTTATGCCTCAATATCTGAACATAGCCGCCGCCTTTATAACCGCCTGCATTTTGTTATGGCTGGCCGGTTTTGTCGCGTTCAGCGTTCATGTCAAAGGCTTGCGCGATTCTGGCGGGGCACAAACCGACGCAATCATCGTTCTGACAGGCGGACCGGACCGGATTAATGCCGGACTTGATCTGCTGGCGGACAAACAGGCCAAATATCTGTTTATTTCCGGCGTTGATACAAGGGTATCGGTTGAGCAGCTTATCTCTATGTGGCGCCCTGACATCAAGCGCCCGCCCTGCTGTATAATCCTTGGCCATCAGGCACAGAACACGCTGGAAAACGCCGCAGAAGCGCGTGACTGGATCGAAATGAACGAAATCAAGTCTGCCCGGCTGTTGACGGCAGACTACCACATGCCGCGCGCCCAGCTCGCTTTTGCCAAAACGGTGCCGAACATTGACATCAGGCCCTACCCCGTTGTCTCCAGCGATGTGCACAGCCATGTGTCACGTTACCTGTATGTGACCTTGCGCGAATATAACAAGACCTTGCTCACTTGGCTTCAGTTGCGCCTGACGGGGACCGTTGCATGATTTTTCTGCGTTCTACCATCTTCAATCTGGTTATGTACGGGGCAACGGCGATTGCCTGCATCTTATGCCTGCCCGGGCTTTTACTGCCGCGCAAAGGCGCTTTTGTCATTGTCTATGCCTATGTCCACACGATCCATTTTCTCGAAAAACATATTCTCGGACTCGATTACGAAGTACGCGGGCTGGAGCATCTGCCCAAAGACGGCTCTTTCATTGTTGCCGCCAAGCACCAGTCGCCGTACGAAACATTCAAGCTGCATATTTTGTTTGCCGATCCTGCTGTTGTTCTGAAACAGGAACTGCTGAAAATACCGCTCTGGGGATGGTTTTTATCACGAATACACCCGATCGCCATCGACCGCAGCAATGGCCGCCGCGCCGGCCAGCAGGTCATTGAAGGCGCCAAGCGGGTGGCGAAAGAAAACCGGCCGATTGTCATTTTTCCGCAAGGCACCCGCGTTTATCCATGGCAAACGCCAAAAGACAAACCCTACAAAAACGGCGCCGGTCGCATGTATGAAGCAACCGGAATGCCGATTGTACCGCTTGCCCTGAATACTGGATTATTCTGGCCGCGGACAAGCTGGGTCAAACACCCGGGCAAGGTCATCTTTGAATTCCTGCCGCCGATCATGCCCGGAAAATCCGCCGCCGCCGTTACCAAAGAGCTTGAAGAGCGGATCGAGAGTGCGAGCGATGCACTGGAGACGGAAACGCGCGCAGCCAACAAACTGCTACCGCCGCAGCGGGCAAAGGAACAAGCCACATGAAAAAGCCGCTATTGTGGGGCGTACTGGTCACCAGCATTCTGGTCATTACCGTTTATACCGGCCTGTGGCTTTGGATGGCTGGCTATGTCAGGGCGCAATTTGACAAGTATCTGGAAGAAGCGCGGGAAAAGAATATTACAATTACAACGCGCTCCATCAATGTGCGCGGCTACCCTTTTACGCACGAAGTACGTTTTTCCGGACGCGTGGCGATGGATGGCGTGGTGGCTGAAATTCCGGCGCTGCATGTCCGCAGCCTGTTTATTCCCGGCAAACCGATCCGAATAGAAATACCGCAGGGACTCTCCATTGTCGAACCGGCAGATTCCGCTATCTGGTCGCTTGACCGCCTGCTAATCGAAAGCGTCATTCCGGCTTCTCTGCCCGGCGCTTTGACACATGAAGATATGACAGCATGGAAACAAGCCGGCGGCGAACTGGTTCTGAATAATTTCGAACTGCGCAAGAAAGAGCTTCAAATCATAGGAAACGGCACTCTGGGGCTGGACGATACGCTGCAGCCTACGGGCTTGGTCAATGCGCGAGTTACCGGTCATTTGGCGTTTTTGATGTGGCTGCAACAGAACGGTTATGTCGATACACGGCAGGGGATTTTGGCAACAACTATCCTGCGTGGCCTGTCCAAAACGGATGACGAA
>CBDUPU010000111.1:0-7623 GCA_965369185.1 uncultured Rhodospirillales bacterium | reverse complement strand
ACCGGTATCCAAGCGTGGTGACAAGCCGGATGCGATTGCCTACCTGCTCAAGCATCACCCGGAAGTATCCGAAGCGCAAATCTGCAAGCTGGTCGGCACGACCAAGCCGACAATCCAGAGCGTGCGTGACCGCAGCCACCCGAACACGCCGAACCTGCGCCCGCGCCACCCTGTTGATCTGGGGCTTTGCACCTATGCAGAACTTGAAGCTGCCTCGAAAAAAGGCCTGAAAGCACAAGGCAAAACCGATGAGGAAATTCTGGCACAAAAGGACAAGATCCTTGGCAATCAGGAAAACGAAGCCGCAGAAGAGCAGCAGCAAGAGCAGCCTGCATCTGGCAACAGCTTTGATTTCACCAATTTCCTGAGCGCCGGAACCGGCGGCAGCAGCGATAACGAAGACGACGAATAATCGCAGCGCGCAAAACAGATATACCGAATAGCAAACGCGGCCCTTTAGAGGCCGCGTTTTTGTTACGCCCGAACATCATCAGGCATCATATATCACTATGTAACCGGGCATGGTCAGGTGCGCCGCTCCTCTTCTTCGATGTGCTCTTTCAATCGCAGCTTTTCCAGTTTTAGCCGCCTTAGCACATCCTCCCCGCCAGCCGGGCGCTTTTGCTCCTCGCGAATTAGGTCTTTCAATGCAGCATGTTTGGTGCGAAGCGCTTCCAGACGGCCAGGTTCAGAGGAAAGGACTCGACGAGAATATGCCATGTTATCTCCATAATTTTCAGGTTTGAACGCATGCGCAAAGGCCGGAATTCAGGACAAAAAAATACACGGCACCTCAAAAATCAAGCTGCCATGCACATCTTCACTGCCCGTTATAAAAAGCCACCCTTGCGCATGTTCTTAGTATTTCATGACAAGGTTTAAAAAGATTTAATCCAATTTAATTTAAAAAAATTATGGTTTTATATATATAAAAAAACTCAACCGCCGGCAAGCCAACGGTTGAGCAGGTGTTGCGTGTGAGGAGGAAATGTACTTCCTAATTTTCATTGTATATGGAAAATGATTAATCCCGGTTAAATTATTAATAAAATTTGATCTAATTAGGCTTTGGCGCCCGGCAGAGTAAAACGCAAGAACATAGGGCTGATACGATTGAGGCGCAGCTTTATGACTGCGCCTCAAAAATCTCTGTAACGGTCTATTAAAAAGACTTAAACGTCGAATTCTACGCCTTGTGCCAGCGGCAGTGCGGTAGAGTAGTTAATCGTCTGAGTCTGGCGGCGCATATAGGACTTCCATGCGTCAGAGCCGCTTTCACGTCCACCGCCTGTCTCCTTCTCGCCACCAAACGCACCGCCGATTTCCGCGCCGCTCGGGCCGATATTAACGTTGGCAATACCGCAATCGCTGCCCGTTGCAGACAGGAACTGCTCCGCTTCACGCATGTTGGTGGTAAAGATGCACGAAGACAGGCCTTGCGGAACGTCATTCTGCAGCGCAACCGCTTCTTCATAGTCGCTATATTTGATGACATATAGGATCGGCGCAAAAGTTTCGTGCTTGACGATTTCGCTCTGTGCCGGCATCGCGACAATGGCCGGTGTAACGTAATAGCCTTCAGACAGCTCGCCGTCTTCTACGCGCTTACCACCTGTAAGGATCTTGCCGCCCTCTTTTTCCGCCTGCGCCAATGCGTCCTGCATCATGTTGAAGGAGGCTTCGTCGATCAGCGGCCCCATCAGGGTCGAGGATTCCAGCGGGTTGCCGATACGGATGCTTTGATAAGCGGCGACCAGCTTTTCAGTCAGCTCGTCTGCGACGCTTTCATGGACGACAAGGCGGCGCAACGTCGTGCAGCGCTGGCCGGCTGTACCGACCGCGGCAAAGGTCGCCGCACGCATCGTCATATCAAGGTCAGCCGACGGGGTCACGATCATGGCGTTGTTGCCGCCAAGTTCGAGCAGGCAGCGGCCAAGACGCGCAGCAACGCGCTTGTTCACGGCACGCCCCATAGCGGTACTGCCAGTGGCGCTGATCAGCGGCAGGGCTTCGTTATCAACGAGCGCTTCACCAACATCGCGGCCCCCGATAATGACCTGCAACAGGGCATCAGGAATATCATGACCGGCTGCGCGGAAACGTGTAACAGCGCGACCGAAAATCTCGGCACACGCCAGCGCTGTCAAAGGCGTTTTTTCAGACGGTTTCCAGATAACCGGATCACCACAAACAAAGGCAAGCGCCGCGTTCCAGCACCATACGGCAACCGGGAAGTTAAAGGCCGAAATAACACCGATAGGGCCGAGCGGTTGCCAGGTTTCACGCATATGGTGACCCGGGCGCTCTGACGCGATCGTCAGGCCGTAAAGCTGACGGGACAGACCGACCGCAAAATCGCAAATATCGATCATTTCCTGTACTTCGCCGAGACCTTCGGAGTAGATTTTGCCGTTTTCCAGCGTCACAAGGCGCCCAAGATCGTCTTTGGCATTGCGCAGCTCTTCGCCCAGAAGACGGACAAATTCACCACGTACCGGCGCAGGAACGGCGCGCCATGTCGTGAATGCGTCCTTGGCTCGTTCCACCATAGCATCGACGTCTGCCGGCTTGTGCTGTTTCAGCGCGGCAAGCTGCTCTCCATTAATCGGAGAACGGACGATCAAATCGCCGCCCTGCAGTTTAGCCGGATCAAGATTAAGTGCTGACAGAATTGAATTCGTATCGTTCATGGCCGAACCTTTCGCGGTTTGAATGGCAAGATTGGATGACATGGATTGCTCCCTTCCCTTTTCTTGTGTGTTCTATATAGGTGCGTTTATGCAGGTATGATCCTTATATCTGTATGGATTCATACACAATCAAGGCCGAAAGCTAAAGCCTATTTCTTTTTCAGGCTTCTCAAGCGGCTGGAACGAAGCTGTCCGGTTTCTTCAAGAATCGGATAGGCAACGGACACCATGGCGCTGTTAATCCGGCGATAATCGCGAATAATATCAAGGTGCAGTGAGCTGGTAGCAATCGTTTCAGGCACGCCTTCGCGGATACGGGCCATGTGGGCGACAGCAGCGCTCTGCTCCTTAAGGCGCAAATCTTCCTTGCCCTCGAGCATACGGCGGGCGAGAACGGAATCGCCGGAAACAAACACACTTTGGGCTAGACGCAACGTTTCCATGACAAAGGCATGAATTTCCTGAATTTCTTTCCAGCCTTCGCGGGAAAAATTCGCGCGGTCTTCGATCTTTTTAAGCGACATTTCCATCAGGCTTTTGTCGATCGTATCACCGGCATTTTCGATGTTGGACGAAAAGCTAAGGATCTGGACGTAATGGTAGGCCTCTTCCGGGTCAAGCGATTCGCGGGTAATCTGGGCCATATACATTTTCACGGCCTTATAGAGCGAATCGATAATATCGTCCTTCTTTTTAATCTCGCGCACCAGAGATTCATCGTTATCGCGCAGGGCAATAATGGTTTTTTCAAGCATTGCCTGCAGCACATCCGCCATACGCAGCGTTTCACGGATCGCGGCAGACAGCGCGATTGACGGCGTGCCGAGCTCTTTAGTATCGAGATAGCGCGCACGCCCCGGATCATCCTCATCCTCCTCATAGGGCAACAGCCATGTGCAGAGTTTCGCCAGGGGGCCGGTCAGCGGCAGGTAAAGCAGCGCAAGCGCCACGTTAAAGACGATGTGGAAATCAACAATCAGACGCTCCGGCGCACTTCCAAAAGCGAGCATTTCTTCGTGAATAACCTCGATAAACGGCAGGGCCAGCAACACACCGGACAAGCGGATAATCACATTCCCCACCGGCACGCGCGCGGCTTCGCGGCTGTCGCGCATCGTTGCCAGAATCGGGACAATTGCGCCGCCGAGATTAGCGCCAAGCACCATGACCAGACCGACGTCGGGCGGCAATACCCCGCTCATAACCAAAGAAGCCAGCAAAAGGACAATCGCAAGCGAGGAATGCGCCATCCACGTAATAAAGGCAATAATGCCAAGCGCCATGATCGGGTCTTTATCAAGCGATTGCAGGATCATTGCCAGCAATTCAGAATCTTTAAGTGGTTCCGCCGAAATACGAATCCATGTCAAGGCGAACAACATCAGTGCGAGCCCCATCAGAAGCTTGCCGATATGCTCGAACTTGCCGCGTTTTTTATTAATCGCAAAAATCGTATAGCCGACGATAATCAGCAGCGGCGCCAGCCAGCTCAGATCAAAAGAAAGGAGCTGCGCGACAACAGCCGTACCGACATCTGCGCCCAGAATGACAGCCAGACCGGCTGAAAGGGTCATAATACCCTGCCCGCAGAAGGCAGCGATAATAAATGCTGTCGCGGTGGAGCTTTGCAGGAGCGCCGTAACGCCTACACCTGAGAGGAATGCGCTGAACCGGTTGCGGGTGTTGCGAGAGACAAAAGTATGAAGGTCGGCGCCGAAGGCTCGCGTAATGCCGTTCCGGACGGCGCGCAGCCCCCAGAGCAGAAAGCAAACGCCCCCGACGATATTCAGCAATATAAGCGTAGGTGTAATAGTACAACTCCCTGCCAAAAAGGCATTATCTTGCAGACGACGATAAGGAAATGATCAATCGCGTATATTAGAACCCGGAACCGGGGCGGGCAAGATATTCTTCTTCATCCGCTGTGTTTTCCCGCTGCAAAACGGCATTGCGATGGGGAAAGCGGCCAAATTTTTCGATAACTTCCAGATGACGCAGCGCGTAATCATGCCCAAGAGGATCGTCTTTTTTCATTTTGGCAAAGAAGTCCACGGACTTTTTCTGGTCGTCAATGCTTTCGCTATGTTCAAACGGCAGATACAGAAAGCGGCGGCGCAGTGGAACCATAAGCTGGTCGAAGCCTTTTGATACCGCATATTTGGCCACCATGAGCGCCTTTTCATCAGTTGCAAAGGCCTTTGCGTCGTTACGGAACATATTGCGTGGGAACTGATCAAGCACAATGCAAAGAGCGAGACAACCATCGGCGTCCTGTTTCCAGTTATCGCACACACCGTCACGAGCCATTTCGTAGGTCATCATAAAGCGGTCGCGGATTTGCTGGTCAAAATCGTCGTTCTTCTGGAACCATTGCTGCGGCTTAGTTTCTTCAAACCAGAAATGGAGAATTTCCTGCCGGGTATCGCGCATCCCTACTTTTTGTCCTTTTTCTGCTCTTTTTCTGGTGACTTGGCTGACTGCCCCTTCTTTGTAGCAGCGTCTTCTGCAAGAGTCTCAAGCATCTTCATCAGCTTTTTCTCGGAGCGCACAGACATCCAGGAAACAACAGCAGCCGGTAGAAACGGCAACAGTATAATCGCGATGATGGCCGGATTAGACAGCGCCGTTAAAATATCGCCACCGATATCTTTGAAATAAAGATAGAGAAAAATCAGCAGGCCGATAACCGCAAAAACAAACGCGGTAAACCTGTAGATACGGGTACGCAGTAATAATTCTCTGGCTTTTAAACGGGTTTTTTCGTCCACCCCGGCCCTCTAGTCATTAGCGGATCTTAGTGAGCGTCAGCCCAGACTTTTCTTTTTGTCGCATAAGCAACACCCGCAAAGACAAGCAGGAACAAGAAAACCTTCAATCCGGTACGCTTGCGCTCTTCCATTTTCGGCTCTGCCGCCCATGTCAGGAAATGCGCGAGATCCTTGGAATACTGGGAAACTGTTTCCGGTGCCCCGTCTTCATACGCGACCATGCCATCAGCCAGCGGCGGTGCCATAGAAATAACGTGGCCCGGCATGTATTTGTTCCAATACTGCCCTTGCAGCAGGCTGGCATCTTCCGGAGCCTCTTCATAGCCGTTCAGGATTGCGTAGATATAATCAGCGCCGCCATTACGTGCTTTTGCCAGCAAAGACATGTCCGGCGGGACAGCGCCGTTATTAGCATAGGCCGCGGCCTTGTCATTCGGATACGGATTCGGGAAACGGTCGCTCGGGCGCGCCGGACGCTCATACATTTCGCCGTCATCATTCGGGCCATCCATTACGCTAAACTCACCGGCGATCGCCTTAACCTGACTCTCATCATAACCGAGATCTTCGAGGTTGCGGAAGTAAAGCCGTTTCATCGAATGGCAGGCTGAGCACACTTGCGTGTAAACCTTGTAACCGCGCTGCAACGCCGCCCGGTCATAGGTACCGAAGATGCCGTCAAAAGACCAGTGCAGTTCCGGCAGAGGCTCACCGCCTTCTGCAGCTTGCGCCGGGGCGACATACCCCATGATCATCAGACAAAAAAGTACAGATACAAGACGCGACATTATTCAGCAGCCTCCGGGCTCAATTCTTTGTTGTTCTTTTTTTCCTGTAAAACCGCGGCACTGATGCTGGTCGGCACCGGCAGGGCTTTTTCTTTGCGCGACAGATACGGCAGGATAATCAGGAAAAAGGCGAAATAGTAAACCGTGCAGACCTGACCAAGAATAACCGGCAGCCCTTCAGGAAGCTGCGCACCGACCCAGCCGAGAACGACGACTGAAGCCACGAGCAGCAGAAGAAGCGTACGGTAAACCGGACGGTAGCGCGCGCTGCGCACCGGGTGCGTGTCAAGCCACGGCAGGAAGAACAGCAGGCCGACCGCACCGAACATGGCAATCACACCGCCGAGCTTCGCCGAAATGAAAACAATGTCAGTAAACGGAATGCCGATATCAAAAGTAACGGCGCGCAGAATGGCGTAGAACGGCAGGAAGTACCATTCAGGAACGATGTGCGCAGGCGTCACCATCGGATTGTATTCGACGTAATGTTCCGCATGCGCAAGCATGTTCGGCGCGAAGTATGACACCGCGACATAAATCAGCAGGAAGATGCTCATCCCGAACATATCCTTGGCCGTGTAGTACGGGTGGAACGGGAGCGTATCCTGCTTGCCTTTCGGCTCGATACCGGACGGGTTGTTAGAACCGGTAATATGCAGCGCCCAGACGTGCAGCAACACAACGCCGAAAATAACGAACGGCAGCAGGTAATGCAGCGCGAAGAAGCGGTTCAGGGTCGGGTTATCAACGGAGAAGCCGCCCCAGAGAAGCGTACGCAGATCATCACCGATCACAGGGATCGCAGAAAACAGGTTGGTAATAACCGTCGCGCCCCAGCCGCCCATCTGGCTCCAAGGCAGGGTATAGCCCATAAAGGCCGTGCCCATCATAAGAAGGAAGATCAGAACGCCGAGCATCCACAGCAGTTCACGCGGTTTCTTGAACGAACCATAATACATGCCGCGGAACATATGGATGTAAACAGCAATAAAGAAGAAAGATGCGCCGTTCATATGCAGGTAACGCAGCATCCAGCCCCAGTTAACGTCGCGCATGATGCGCTCTACGCTACCGAAAGCAAGATCGGCATTCGGGGTATAATGCATCGCGAGAACAATCCCGGTAATCATCATCAGGATGAGGAATACCGTGGCGATCGCGCCAAAATTCCAGAAATAGTTGAAGTTTTTCGGTGTCGGAAAGACCCCGTACTCATTCTGCATAAGGGAAAAAACCGGAAGACGTTCGTCAATCCAGTTCACAACGGGGTTCTTGAAGTCGGCGCGTTTACCGCTGGCCATGGCTTACTCTCCTGCTTTTATCCGATTTGCAATGTGTTATCGCTGGTAAACTTGTACGGCGGAACCGCGAGGTTTT
>CBDUPU010000110.1:0-7637 GCA_965369185.1 uncultured Rhodospirillales bacterium | reverse complement strand
GGTGCCGGTTTCCGAGCCTGTGGTAAAGACGCTCGAGGCGGTCAAGTTGTCTTTGGTGTCAATTGCCGGCTTTGCGCTGCTGCCCGTTGAATCTTCGGATATGGTTAAGGCGATTGCGGACAAGCTCGCCGGGAAATCAAAATCGGCTTCGCGCTGGGTTGTCTTTATCGGGCAGCATCAAAGCGGTGCGCTGCGTCAGGTTATTACGCGTGATGGTCAGCTCGCTATGACCCGTATGACGCCGGTTGTTGATTCTGATTCCGACCCCGTAGCATGGGCGCAGGACGTTGGTCAGGAGTTCAAGGCGACGCTCAGCTATCTTTCCCGTTTCGGCTATTCTCCGGACGAGGGGACGGATGTTATTGCGATCGCCAATCAGGAAGCAGGGGCAGCGCTTGAAGGTCTGATTGATACGCCCGTTAATTTTACGTCGCTAACGGCGCCGGAAGCTGCGCGTCTTCTTGGGATGCGGATTGGTATTCAGGAAGATGGCCGGTATGCGGAGCCGCTGCACGTTGCATGGGCCGGGCGCAAGACAAAGTTTATTTTGCCAATGGAGGCTGCCGATATTCAGCGTATCCATCAGCCAAGGCAGATGGCCGCGGCCGCGATGGTGCTTATGATTGCCGGGGCGGGTTATCTTGGCTGGCAGCTCAGTAGTGAAGCGCAGGCTATGATCGCGACCAAGAGCGACCTCGAAACGCAGCGCAACGTTCTTGTTCAGGCGGAGAGTGAATACCGGCAGGAAGTGGCCCGTATGGAGGCGCTTGGTTTTGATGTCGATCTTATCCAGGGGACTTTGAAGGCCTATAGCGAGTTTGAGCAGGAGCGGATTGCGATGATTCCGCTCATTCAAAAGATCGGTGAGGGGCTGGGAAATGAGTTGCGGCTTGATTCCCTGTCTATCGACAAGATGGCGCCGGAGCTTATGGAGGCTGGTTCGCGCTTCACGCGCCGTGGTCAGGAGGATTCGGAGAAAAAGGCGGCGCTGCTTGAGGCGCGGCTCTCTCTAAGCTTCCCTCCGTCAATTGAGCTGGAGTACGGGATAAGTGAGGTCACCAAGCTGAGAAGTCGGCTGGCGGCACTTATGCCTGAGTATGATGTGGTGGTCTCTCGCCAGATAGCCCGCCCGGAGTATGATATCAATATTAAAGGTGTGGCTGGTCGTACGGCGGAAGAGATTGCTGCTGAAGAAGATTACAGAGCGGAATTAGTGATTCGGGGGCCTAAGAAATGATCCAGATTATCGGTGTCAAAAGAATCCTGATTCTTATCATTCTGCTGGCTGTCAACGTGGCTCTGGCGGCTGCGACGTATTTGTATGTGGTGCCAAAATCCGACACGCTGGAGCGTCAACTGCGTTCTACCAGGTCGCAGGTCGCGCAGAAACGTACGGAAGCTGACCAGCTGCGCAACGAATTCGACGTTATTCAGGAAAAGAAAGCCTCATTTGAAAATCTGCGTGATCTTGGCTTTATCAGCGAGCAGAACCGTCTTGTCGCGCGGCGTCGTATCATGGATATCCAGAAATATAGCCGCGTTATCCGGGCAAACTACAACATCAATCCGGCGAATATCTCGCACAGCAAGACAACGGACGAGATTGATCACGTTATTTTGGCGTCCCCTTTGACGGTTAATGTCGAGGCCGTTGATGATATTGATTTTTACAGTTTCGTATACTGGATGGAAACGGCGTTTCCTGGGCATATGTCTTTGAACAGTCTTCAGTTGACGCGAACAAATGAGCTGAATGAGACTACATTGCGTGCGATTGGTTCAGGGTCTCCGATCGCGCTTATGAAGGGCGATGTCAATATGCTCTGGAGGACGATTGCGCCGAAACAAGATGTGAAAGATACGTTTACCTCGGAAGGTTTTTAAGAGCATGAACCGGTTTAGAAAAACAGGATTACTTGTGCTGTGTGCGGCTTGTGTGCTGTCGGCAGGTGTTGTTGGCGCACAGGAAAGCTCTTCAATTGAACAGCAGCCGGAAGAGTCCACTGTGGTTGGCGTTGCCGACGCAAGGCAGGGCGCGAATGAGTTGTTGAATCCGAACCTGTATAGCGGCATGGAAGAGGCGAATCAGCGTACGCTCAAAATGCGCGACCCGGGCGTTTCTGTATCGGATATCAAGTCTTTGTTCTTTATGACTTGGCAGCGCCCGTTGCTGGAAGAAGCCAAAAGGGAAATGTGGCGTAATCGCGGCGTTGCTTCGTATGAGGCGAGCCGGCCAGCAGGGCAGCAACCGCCTCGTATAAAGGGGCCGCGTGAGCTTGCTCTAGGCGGGATTGTCTTTTCGAACGGCGATGATTGGGTCGTCTGGCTAAACGGGCAACGTTTGACGCCGAAGGCCATTCCCAAAGAGGTCATGGACATACAGGTCAATAAAGATGTTGTAGAGCTGCGCTGGTATGATTCCTGGACGAATCTGATTTATCCGGTGCGGCTGCGTCCTCATCAGCGTTTTAATCTCGATTCCCGGATCTTCCTGCCGGGTACATCGCAGCTATGAGTTCAGTGTCTGAACGCTCTCCCGTTCTCCAGATTGATAACGTTTCCGTCGCTTACGGCAGGAAACAGGTTATAAACTCTTTGTCTCTTTCCGTGCAGGCCGGGGAAACTTTCGGTTTGATTGGTCTGAACGGCGTAGGAAAAACAACGCTTATCAAAACAATTCTTGGGCTGCGAGAGTGTAGCGAAGGCTCTGTTCTCATTGACGGGAATGACCGCTTTCGCCCCGAAAGCAAGCGTTTGATTGCCTACTTGCCGGAGCGTTTCGATCCGCCGTGGTTTTTATCCGGTATAGAATTCTTACGGTTTTCGACAAGCCTGTATGGGGTTAGCCATACACAGGACAAGATTTTTGCTGCTTCCGAAAGGCTGGCGCTTGATCCTGCTGTCTTAAAAAATCGCGTGCAGACCTATTCAAAAGGGATGCGGCAAAAGCTGGGGATTTTGGCTACGCTTCTAACGGGCTGCCCGCTATTAATTCTTGATGAGCCGATGAGTGGTCTTGATCCGCGCGCAAGGGCGCTTGTGAAAGATTTATTAAAAGAGGCGCGTGAAGAGGGGCGTACTGTTTTTCTCAGCTCGCATATTTTGGCTGACATGAACGAGATCTGTGACCGGGTCGGTATTACCAGTGGCGGCAAACTCGTTTTTCTCGGCACACCTGAGGATCTGCGGCGTGAGGGGCACAGTGAAAGCCTGGAACGTGCCTTTTTGCATGTGATTGACGCGAGTGAAGCAGCATAAAAGCGCTAATTCCCGTATTTATTTGACGAGAAGGGATTCACTTGTGCGTTAAAGTTTGTTAAATTTAACCGTAACGTCCTGCCTGATCAGGCATCCTGCCTTTAATCCTATTGGAGATTCTACATCATGGCTCCTGATGAAAATGATAAGAAAGACCTCGAGCTTGAGGAACTAAGTGCGATTAATCCGTCTGAGAACACAAAGTCCGACGATGACTTTGTCGATCTGGATGTTGATGTTTCGCCGGGTGCTCCCGCAGATGACGCTGTTGAGTTTAGTGCGCGCTCGTCTTTTGAAGAAGATGATTTTGATCAGGACATGGATATTGACATTACCGGCGACGAGGCGATTGATTTTGCCGATGAGCCGGAGCTGGACGAGGGCGGAAAAAGCCTGAAAAAGGTTCTCGCGCCGGCATTGGTTCTGGTGATCGCTGCCGGTGTCGGCGGTTACATTGTGATGAACCCGCAAATTCTCGGGCGCGGGGCCGGTGTGCCGGGCGCTGATGTTGCCTATGTCGCGCCTTCACCGGATACGTTCTCTACCTCTGCGCCGGATTCTTTTGCCTCTGAGGGCTTGCCGCAGCCTACCGTAAATCAGAACGAGATCCCGCGTGGGCCGGAAGCCCCGGCGAAGTCCTCTGGTTTTGCCGCCTTTGATGATGTAACCGAGCCTGACCTGACAGATGTTAGCGAGGTTTCCGATAGCAGCGATTCCGCTTTTGATTTAACGGAAGCTCCTGAGCTTTCTGATGTTTCAGAAGATATTGAAGTGACTGAGGCTGTTGAGCCGCCTCCGCTGAGCGGCGAGGCAACTCCTCCGGCAGTTGTCGCGTTTGAGGCGGATGATGCGCTTTCACAGGGGAGCCGCGCAGGCGACCTGACTCCGATGGAAGATGACGCTGCTGCAAAGTTGCAGGCTTCCGAACCTGCTGCTGCAGCCGACAGTTTTGAACTGGCGCAGGCTGAGGTTGTCGAAGCGCCTGTTGCGCGTCGCCCTGCTGAGGTGCTGGAGCAACCGGCAGCCCCGGCGCCGAAGGAGTCGGCTTCAAAACCGGCTCCGGTACAGCCTTCTCCTGCTACGGCAGGGCAGGTCGGTGCCGCGTCTGATACTTTTTATGAAGGGGTTATCCCAAAAGGGCCGATGGCCGAAGTCGGGCCGCGTAAGGTTGATCCGACTCTGGAGCCGGCATCGCAGTTTGTCGTCGTGAAGAAAAGCGCGGACGCAACAGATCTGGAAGCAACGTTGGTTGCCGCAAACCGCGCCCTGCAGTTAAAGCGCTATGAGTCGGCGCTAGAGCTTTTTGATGCGCTCTATAACAAGAACCCGCGCGATCCGCGTATCCTCATGGGGCGCGCCGTTGCACAGCAAAATTCGGGTTTAACTGAATCTGCTATCCGTACTTATGAGCAGCTTCTCGAAATCGATCCGAAAAATGCCAATGCGACGCTTAATATGCTTGGTTTGCTGCGGAGCCAGTACCCGTCAGTTGCGCTGCGCCGGTTGATGGATCTGTACGAGAAAAATCCTGATAACGCTGGAATTGCGGCACAGATTGGCGTGACCGAAGCTGATCTGAACAATTATCAAGAAGCGCTGCGCTATCTAGGGATTGCGGCAAGCCTTGAGCCGCGCAATGCCCAGCATTTCTTTAACATGGGCATTATTGCGGACCGTGGCGGTGACGTTGCCAAAGCGATTGAATATTATCAGCAGGCTTTGCAGCTAGATGCCGTATATTCAAGCGGTCGCAGTATCCCCCGCGAAAGCGTGTATAACCGCCTTGCAGCCTTGCGTCGTCGCTAGGGCGACGAGGCCGGGGTGGCCAGTTTGGTTGTCATAGAACTTTCTCTCGTCATAATTGCCGGGCTTGTGCTCGGCAGTTTTGCTACCGCCCTTACATGGCGCGTTCCACGCGGAATTCAGTGGGTGCGCCGTGGGCGGGACGATGAGGGCGGCGGCGCTTTTGCCCGCTCGGCATGCCGGAGCTGCGGAAAAGCACTTGCTATCCGCGACCTTGTGCCGGTTTTTTCATGGCTGTTTTTGAAAGGAAAGTGCAGGCAGTGCGGGGCGTCAATAGGGTGGCGTTACCCAGCGATCGAAATGCTGACTTTGGCCGGCTGTCTTGGCATATATATTGTGTGGGGCTTTACTGTTCCTGCGTTCTTGCTGATGGTTGCTGTCGCCATTTTGGCCGCCTTGCTGGCAATTGATATTGAGCATTTTATTCTGCCGGACCAGTTGAACCTTATTCTGGTTGGCATCGGCGCCCTTATGATTTCGTACCAATGGGCGGCGTATGATTTTGCCTATGGTTTTGGGCGTCAGGCTGTTTTGAAACTGACTGGAATGGTTGTTTTTGCGCTTGTTTCTTTGCTGGCCGGGATGCTTGTCGGAAGGTTTTTGAAAAAAGAGGCGCTTGGCCTGGGGGACGTGAAGTTTTTCGCTGTGGCAGGTTTACTGCTCGGCCTGACGTATTTGCCCTTTTTCCTGATTGTCTCCGGAGTGATCGGGGTCATCTGGGGCGGTTTTTATCAGTTCGTTTTAAAAAAGCCGGTGTTTCCGTTCGGTCCCGCACTGATTTTGGCGCTTTATTGCGGCTTGATTCTGCAAGGACTGGAAATCGTGCCCATAATAGGGGTACAATAATATCTGATGGCTTCTCGCCATCTTCTTTGAATAATTGAGATCTGTTTACTTTCCGTTTGTAAATTTACGTTAAAAATAAGGCAGAAGATTTTTTTCTCTGTGTGGAGGGCTCCTTGGATATCACACAATTATTGGCATTTACGATGCAGAATGATGCTTCGGACTTACATCTTAGTCCGAAGAACGCACCGATTATCCGTACGCACGGGGACTTGAAGCGGGTAAAGGCCGAACCGCTTGAAAGCGATGACATTCGCTCGATGCTTTATTCGGTTATGACCGAAGACCAGCGCTCTGAATTTGAACGAGAGCTGGAGATCGACTTCGCAATCGCTTTTGGTGAAAAAGCGCGTTTCCGTGTTAATGCGTTTACGACCCGGACCGGTACAGCCGCGGTGTTCAGGAGTATTCCGTCCCTTATCCCGACCATGGATGAGCTGGAATTGCCACCGATTATGCGCCGTTTTGCAGAGCTTGAGAAAGGTCTGGTGCTTGTGACCGGCCCGACCGGTAGTGGTAAATCGACCTCTCTGGCTTCGATGATCAACCATATCAACGAAAATGACGCCCGCCATATTGTTACGATTGAAGACCCGGTCGAATTTTTTCATGCTTCCAAGCGTAGTCTTGTTAATCACCGGGAAATTGGTCCGGATACAAAATCATTTGCCCGCGCGTTGCGTAGCGCCCTTCGTGAAGACCCCGACGTTATTCTTGTCGGTGAGATGCGCGACTATGAAACAATCTCACTTGCCCTGACCGCTGCGGAAACGGGCCACCTTGTTTTTGCAACGCTGCACTCGAACTCTGCGGCAAAAACGGTTGACCGTATTATTGACGTGTTCCCGACAGGGGACAAGGAAATGGTTCGGGCGATGCTGGCAAGCTCGCTTCAGGGTGTTGTTGCCCAGACGCTTTTGCGCCGGGATGACCGCCCGGGCCGTATCGGGGCGTATGAGGTTCTTGTCGGTACAAACGCCGTGAGGAATTTGATCCGTGAAAACCAGATTGCGCAGCTTTATTCCATGATCCAGACCGGCGCGCGTTACGGCATGGTGACGATGGAAGATGCGATCAATGCGCTTCTTGAAGAAGAGGTTATTTCCAAGAAAGAGGCGCGTCGCGCCCTGATCAAAACGACCGATGATGAAGCAGATCGTGACGAGGAAACGGCCTCTGCAACTCTCGGCGGCGGTCATATTAACGCCGGTGAAGGCAGGGGTAAAACTAAAGTCAGGGAAGCCGTCGGGGCTGGCGCGGGCGGAAGCTCGTCGGCTGACGGTGGCAATGACGATGGAGAAGGGTACTCGTTTTGAGCACACCTGTAGTACTGGAATATCTCACGGCCATGAATGAAAAAGAGGCCAGCGACCTCTATCTAACGGTAGGTTTTCCACCGACCTTACGGATTGAGGGGGAGCTGCAGCCAATTCGTCCGGAGCCTCTAACCGCCGAAGAAATTAACGAGATCATCGCTTCGATGCTGACCAATCGTCAGCGCCGTGAATTTGAAACGCAGATGGAGCTGAACAGTTCGCTTGATGTCGGTCAATATGGCCGCTTTCGTGTGAATGTCCTGCGCCAGCGCCAGCACCCCGCTCTTGTGCTCCGCCGTATTATTTCCAAAATTCCGAGCTTTGAAGAGCTGCGCCTGCCGAAGCTGCTTGAAAAGATGGCCATTGAAAAGCGTGGGCTTATTCTTGTTACGGGAATGACTGGATCGGGGAAAT
>CBDUPU010000109.1:0-7688 GCA_965369185.1 uncultured Rhodospirillales bacterium | reverse complement strand
AAACGTTGTACAGCACAATGCCTTCCAGAATGCGACAGGTATCAACGCGGTCAACCAAAACTCCGGCATAAACGCGAATACTCAGCAATCCATTACCGTCACCGCGAACATGGGTAACATGCCTTAAACAAACAAGCGGTTCGGAGGAGGGCCTTTCTAAAGGGCCCTCCCCCACCACCAAACAACTAAATGGTTGAAATAATTCAGGAACAGGTGAGGCAATGCTACGAAACATATTTTGCAATTTCATAATTGTAAGCTACTTCGTTCTTTCATTTGCAGCTTTTCCCAATATTACGGCCGCAAGCGAAACAGATATTTTATTCAGCGACGACCTGAAAGTTCAGGACGAAAATCTGGAAGAAATGCGCGGCACCGCCCTAAGCCCCGAAATTTTAGGCATCGCGGTCTTTGACGCAATATCAACAAACAACACCACGACAGGCACAGTATCCGGCGGCAATACGATCGACACGGGTGCGTTTTCGTACTCTTCCGGCTTATCTACGGTCATACAAAATAGCGGGAACAACGTACTCATACAGTCAGCAACAATTTTAAACGTGAACATAGATTAGGCTCAGGACTCATCACTTACAAAGGCGACCTTATAAATATGAAACTTTTTACGATCACCCTACTCGCCACATTCCTTTTTTTCGCGACCAGCATTCAGGCAAACGCGAATGACTTCGGCCTTGTTGGTGGCAACAGGGCCTTTTCGTTAAAAGTTTCCAGTTTGAAAAGCATGCGCTTTGAATCCGTCATCCCTCAGAAATACGACTTCAGCTGCGGGTCGGCGGCTCTCGCAACGCTTTTAAAATACCACTATCAAACACCGGTGACAGAACAGGAGGTTCTGGACGCCATGTACAAGGTCGGGGACCAGGAAAAAATCAAAACACAGGGATTTTCGCTTCTGGATATGAAGCAATACCTTGATTCACTAGGCTACAACGCAGAAGGCTACAAGCTCGATCTTGAAAAGATCAGGAAAGCAGGCGTCCCGGGAATTGTGCTGATCAATACAAAAGGCTATCTGCATTTTGTCGTTTTAAAAGGCATAAGCGAAAGCCATGTTTTACTGGGGGACCCCGCACAGGGAACGCGCAAAGTCACACATGCAGACTTTAGCGAAATGTGGAACGAGGTTTTCTTCGTTATCCGCAATCAGGCCAATACGGCGCGCCTCAGCTTCAAACATAAAGACAACTGGACTGATCGCCGGCAAAGGCTGTTCAGCACGGCGCTAAGCAACCAGACCTTGTCGTCAATCAACGTGCATACGGCTATAGCGCCAAACATATATTATTAGGGGGGGACATAAAAATCATGAAAAATCATCACTTTAAATCTCTGCTACTCGGCCTTCTTCTTTCAACTTTTATAGTGGATGCAGGCACGCAGGCATCGGCCTACAGTCTCGCAAATACCGATGGAAGTGATGATGATCTTTTCGCAAACGAAGCCCCTTTGGAAAATCAGGATCTGGATTATATGCGGGGCGGCTTTATCGCCAGTAACGGCATGGTGATCGACTTTTCTTTTTCAGCCAATACGCTGGTTGACGGCCAGCTTATAAACCAGATTGTTCTGAACACCACCAACCTGATCCCGAACGCAGCTTCACTGCGGCGTATCATTCAGATAGGCCTCGGGAACAAGGCCTTTAGCAACCAGGCGAATAACAACCCGGCAAACAACAATCCGGTGAATAATGGCGCGGCAAATATCGACGCGATACCAGATGTGGCAATAGACGCAATACCCGATGTAAGTGCAGACATACCACCTATTGTGAATGCGGATATTCTGCCTGATGTAAATACGGACATAGTGCCGACTGTGAACACAGATGTTTTGCCAGACATGAATGCGGACATTGTACCCACTGTAAACGCAGATATTGTGCCTGATGTGAATGTGGACTTACTGCCGACTGCAGGCACAGATATTTTGCCCAATGTAAATGCAGATGCACTGCCGGTTGTCGGCGCAGACATCGTACCGAGCGTGAACACGGTCGCCGCTTTGCCCGATGTCACCACAAACATCCTGCCCGACGTGGATACGGACATATTACCCGAAGTCAACGTGCCCGTGCTGCCTGACATAGAAACAGCCGTCATACCTACGGTAAATGTCAATATGCCGGCATTACCCAGCGTGCATATAGCAACGCTGCCAAATATGAATGTAGAAGCAATGCCTAATGTACTGACGGTCGTACAAAACAGTTTTGATAATTTGACAATCCAGCAGCTGAACCTTCTGGATCTGACCGTTCAGAATATGAACAACTTCATCAGACAGTCAGTTAACCCGGAAATCGCCTTTCAAAACACCATGACTCTGGCGCCGTAAAAACTGCCCGGCTTTAAAACAGATCAAACTTTATCGGAACACGTAGCGTCGCCTGCAGGTCAGGCGCGTCGTCCGTAACACCGGTCGCTACGTTGAAGTTAAGCCCCACCCTGTCATTCACCTGATAAGAATAACCAAGCGTCGTAGAGCCGACCTGAAGCGTGTCAGAGTTGGTAAGCGTAACGCCGTTTTGTTCCGTTTCCGAAACGACGCTATGGCTATACCCCAAACTGAAAGAGGTCTTGTCGTTAATGGAAAAGCCCATCCCAAGACCGAAACTGAAACTATCGCCGGGATCGATCTCTCCATTACCCCCTCCGACATCGTCCTCCATATTGTATGTATAGCCGACATTCATGAAAAACACGGCCGGGTCACTGGGGTAGAGCATCGTAATACTCGGCTGGAATGCATGGAAGCCAGATCCTGTCGGTGTTTCCGTCTGCAAGCCTGTTGTCGGATCGGTCGCGACATCAAACGGCCCTTCGCCCGTGGTCGTCTTGTACCGGAAGTTCGCGATAAAAAAGGGCCAGTTATTCTTCCCGTCATTAATCTGGTAATGGGCGGCCAGCTCGATATCGCCAAGACCGTTCCCGTCAACCTTGCTCAAGACGTCCGTAGATGCGCCAATACCGATCGGCCGCCCGATCGTGGAATCCTCGCGCCACATGTACGGGATATGCGCCTCCAGCTCCAGACGGTTCGTTACCCCGATACGCCCGGTCACGGCAGTCGTATAAATGTCCCGATCAATCTGGGAAATATCGAACAAGCCGACATTGATCGCCGGGATCACCGTAAAGCCTTCAACAGCAACCCGCAAAGCGGACGTGCGGCTATATTGTACGGACGGCTCCAGAACAAAGCGTCCCTTGGGCAGCAAGACGCCACCACTGCTAATTGCGACTGCGGGCACTTCAGGCTTTTGCTGGCTTTCGCTTTTTCGCTCCGTCCCGACCTCCTGCGTTCCGCGCCCTCTCATCATGGCCAGACGTTCGGCCTTTTGCGCGTCCCCGATCGCTTCTTCCAGATCCTTTTCACGGCTGAGCAGCTTCTCGGCCTGCCCCAGCGTTTCATCCAACTCGGAGAGTTTTGATTCCAAAACCTTTTTCTGCTCATCCAGCTCTTTTTCTTTCTTTGCAAGAGACTTCTTCTGCGCCTGCAAATCCTCCATCAACTTTTCAATTTCAGCCTTGGAAACAGAAACTTCCTGCCCCGCATCGGCCTGCGCATATAACTGCTCCGTTGAAAATGTCAGAAACAAACAAGTGCTGGCGAGCAAGTAAAAATATCGGTTTTTAAATATCATTATTTTTTTAAACTTATTAAAAGTTGCAAAATTATCCCTAAAAGATTTATCCGCTTACACTTGCCAATTCAACCGCTTTTTTCATGGTTTTGCAGCCATATAAGATTTCTTCCTTCACTGACAAGGGCTTCAAACCATTTTGTTTGGAACGCCCCCTAAAAGCCATACATTTTGTATGGGGCTTGATTTGTTGCTCACGCCGCTCATATTAAGAAAATGCAATTATTTATTTATTTTTTTACGAGATTTACTTAGACGCGCACGATCACAGCTGAAGCGACAACCTCGTACGCCAAATAGCTTATCGTGCCGTAAGCCATAGTTAAAACAGGCGTTTTATATGGACAGGGCCACGACAGAACCGAGCCGGAATTTAAATCAGGCATCCCCCCGCCAGCGCAAAAAATGGCAATTCTTCCTATTTCTCATTGTTGTTTGTTATCCAACTCTTATCTGGCTGAGCGACTACCTCAAAGACCAGACTAATATTGTCGCCGTTATATGGCTTTCCAATCCCCTGATCCTCGCACTTTTGCTATGTTGCGACAAAAAAGACTGGCCGGCCATATTGGGGATCACGGCTTCCGCCACATTTGCCAGCGCCTTGATCATTCAGGATTTCACGGTACCGGTATCCCTGCTCATCGTTATCGCGGATTGTATGGAGCCCTTTCTAGGCGCCTTTCTGATCAAAAGGGCGACCGGCGATACACCGTTTGATTTTTCCAGCCTGCGTAACGCATTTTACTTTGTCCTGTACGGCCTGATTATTGCCGTTATCCCGTCTGCTTTGATCGGCGCATTCATCGTACACTACGCCTTTCAGGGCGAAATCTTGCGCGTATGGCTCGTCTGGGGGCTAAGCGATGCGCTTGGGCTTCTTGTGCTGACACCGGTTTTCGTCAGGATGTGGCGTTTTTATCAAAAAGCTGACGAAATAAAATTCATTAGCCAGAAAGCCACCGTCGAAGGTGCACTCTTATTTATTTCAGCCCTCATAACCAGCCATTTTATTTTTTCGCAGGACAGCCAGACACTCCTTACATACCCCTATTTGCTTTTCCCTTTCTTTATCTGGGCGGCTCTGCGGTTTGACAGCTTCTATGTAAGCTGTTTCATGCTCGTAATCATATGGAGGATTCTGGACAGTTTTATCAATCAGTCCGGGCCCTTCTTCCTGGGAACGGACACCTACTCTTTTCTCGTCCAGAGCTTTCAAACCTACAGCATTGTAAGCTTGCTCCTTGCCCTGATCCTCAACTCTATCGCCATGGATAACAGGCGCTACAACATAGAAACGGCAAGGACTAGAGAGCGGCTAAAAAAATCCAATATAGAGCTGTCACGCGCCAACGCCGAACTGAAGCAGTTTTCCTACCGCACTTCCCACGATTTGCGCGCGCCGCTTATATCGACCATTGCCTTACTTGAAGTCGCCGGGCAAGCCGTAAAGGACAATGACGCGCCCCTTGCCCAGCAAAGCCTCGGCCTTGCCTCAAACTCCCTAAACCAGCTGGAAAGTCTGGTTCGCTACATTCTGGTTATGAACAAGATAAAGACAGAACATGAAGAAAGTGAATGGGTAGATCTGGCGCAAATTGTGGATGAGAGCCTCTCCAAGCTCTCCCACCATGAAGGCTTTGAAAAGATAGAAGTGATCACCGATTACGAACACACATCCCGGATAAAAACCCAGAAAACAAAACTCCAGCTGATTGCCGACAATTTGATTTCCAATGCCATTAAATATTATGACCCGGCTAAACAACGCCCCTATATCCGGATATATACGCAAGAAACCGGCGGGCACCTTCTATTCGGAGTCGAAGATAACGGCCTCGGCATCCCGAAAGACAAGCAGGACAAACTGTTTACGATGTTCAATCGCATCCACCCCGGAAAAGCGGCCGGCAGCGGTCTTGGCCTTTACATGGTAAAAAAAGCGGCAGAAACGATCGATGCGGACATCCACTTCAAAAGACATCTAGAAGGATCAATATTCGAACTGGACCTGCCGCTAAGCAGTGAAGACACCCCCATCGACAGCGCACCCGTCCGCCATCAGGACGTTTATCATTTTTAGAACCGCATAGTAAAAGTCCCGGTCAGGGTGAAGTTTACATTACCGTTCTGCGGACCAAAGAAAAACAGCCCCAACGTCGCATCATCCGAATAGTGATAGAAACGATTTTCGAGGAAAGCAAACGTGTCCGCACCGATGTGTAGAAATGTAGGGACCTTTTGGACACTTCGTGTAAAAAACAACTTTCTTTTCAAATGTTTTTTTTTACTCTATACACGCCGCAGCGTGGTATTTTCTAGGTATTAAAAGGATTCGACATGACTGAAGGGTTCAAACGCTTACTGACAGGCGCAGTTTATTCTGCTGCATTTATCGGATTCTCGGCGCCTGCCCTCGCCCAGCTTACGCCCGCGCAACAACAGGCGGTTGATCGTCAGACCGGCATCGCCAACCCGGGCCGCGCCGACCAGCGCCTCGGTGAAGAAGGCTTTAAACCGCGGGTAGAACCAAAAATCGAAGTTCGCAAACTCGAGGCCAAAGGCGCGCCCGAAGGTGCCGAAGACATCAAGTTCACCTTGACCGGCATTACGCTGGAAAATGTTACGGCGTACACCAAAGATGAATTGCAGAAAGTCTATGCAGCTGAACTGGGAACGACGATTTCCCTCGCCGACTTGTACCGCATCGCCGCCGACCTGACGCGCAAATACCGCAATGACGGATATATCCTGACCCAGGTCGTTGTGCCGCCGCAAACAATCGAAGGCGGAACCGCCCGCCTGCAAGTCGTTGAAGGACGTATTGATAAAATCGAAGTCCGCGACGAAGAAGGAACGGCCGCGGCCCAGCTCATTCGCGACTATGCCGGTATGGTTAAAAAGAACGGCGCGATGAACGCCAAAGATCTGGAGCGTGCGCTGCTGCTGGTAAACGACCTGCCCGGCGTAACGGCCAGAAGCATCCTGAACCCGTCATCCGATACCGTCGGGGCAGCCGATCTTGTCATCATTATCGAGCGCAAATCCTATGACGCGCAAATCAGCCTCGACAATCACGGCACCCGCTATCTCGGCCCGGTACAGGCAGGCGCTGCCATTTCCCTGAATTCATGGCTTGGCAGGAACGAACAGATTACGGCGCAATATGTCGCCGCCCTTTCAGAAGAGAATTTCTCCGATCTTCACTTCGGCCAGATCACATATCAACAACCGGTCGGCAAGCAGGGCACGGAAGTCGAATTCCTGTTCAGCCACATCAAGACAGAGCCGGGCTACACGCTGGAGCAGTTCGATGTCCGCGGCTGGTCAACAACGATGAGCGCAGAGCTGTCCCATCCCTTTATCCGCACACGCTCGACCAACCTTACCGGCCGTGCAATGTTCGATTTTCAAGAGATCGTATCAAAGAACAACATTCCGGTTGATCCGACCCGCGAAGACCACATTCGCGCCCTGCGTCTTGGTGGCAAGTACGAGTTCATCGATAACATGCTCGGCGTTGCCTATAACGTGATCGATCTGGAAGCAACAAAAGGTCTGGATATTCTGGGTGCCAATAAGCAAACCGACCAGAATAAAAGCCGCCCTGCGGCAGAACCGGGCTACACCAAACTGGCCCTTGAGCTGCAGCGCCTGCAGCGCCTGACATCTTCGGTAAACATGCTGCTTGGCTTTACCGGCCAGCTGTCTGACGGCCCGCTGCTGAGCGCCGAGGAATTTGGCGTCGGCGGCATGAATTACGGGCGCGGCTATGACGCTTCTGAAATTATCGGCGACGAGGGCATTGCCGGTAAAATCGAAGTCCAGTGGCAAGAGCCGATCGACCTGTCACCGATTGATACCTACCAGCTTTACGGCTTTTACGATGCCGGCCGCGTCTGGAATGACGACGCCACCACATCGGACGATAAGAAAAGCTCTATCGTCTCGGTCGGTCTTGGTGTCCGCGCTGACCTCGCCGCCGACACATCGGCCGGCGTAATGATGGCCTTCC
>CBDUPU010000108.1:0-7752 GCA_965369185.1 uncultured Rhodospirillales bacterium | reverse complement strand
GGTACAATACTCCTATGAGACACGCAGAGAGCGGCAACGTATTTTTCTATATCTTTATTTGTGTCGCCCTTCTGGGCGCGCTATCCTTTGCCGTGGCGCAAGGCGGCCGCAGTTCGGGAAGTGCCTTGAGCGAAGAAAAACAGCGACTGCTCGCCACCGACATTATCGGTTACAGCGACACGGTCGCCAAGGCTGTGACCCAGCTTCGCCTGCGCGGCACACCTATCACATCGCTCAGCTTTGCAAACCCGTTTATCTCCTCCGGTGAATATGGCGTTTACGGCGCCGATCCGGCCAATGAGATTTTCAACCCGGTCGCCGGAGCCGTCATCTACACTGACCCGCCCGCAGATGCGACCACCACCGGCACGGAAGAGTACCTGATTTTATCCGATAATGAGGTAGAAGGCATTGGTTCAACCTGCGGCGCCGCCAGCTGCGCCGACCTGTTGATGGTCATCCCGAATATGCGCGAAGAGGTATGCATCAAGCTGAACGACATGCTCGGCGTCACCAATCCGTCCGGCGTCCCGCCGACCGACAGCACCATTGATGACAGCACCAAATTCGCTCCGGCTCCAAATCCTTTTGGTTATAGCGAAACAATCGGCGATGAAGATACCGCGCTTGAAGGCCAGCAAGAAGCCTGCTTTGAAGAAACCGGTGACACCGAGTTCGTCTATTACCGGGTATTATCGGCGCGCTAGCTTGCGGCCTGCCGCCATTTTGGGCCTTCCGGCGTATCTTCGATCACGATCCCCATATCATCCAGCTGCGCCCGGATTTCATCGGCCCGTGCGAAGTTCTTATCAGCGCGCGCCGTTTGACGTTCAGCAAGCAGAATTTCAATCTGCTGCGCGTCAACATCCCCGGCAACACCGAAACCAAGCCATTCATCCGCTTTTTCCTGCAACAGGCCGAGCATATGACCGGCAGCCAGAAGCTGCCCCTTAAGCACAGGGTCTTTTTTTGCCGCCGCTTCCTTGGCAAGCGCATTAAGCGCAGCAAATGCCTTTGGCGTATTAAGATCATCGCACAGCGCGTCCAGAACACTTGCCGGAAATTCGGCCTCTGCCGCAGGAATATCCTCAAGGTCTTTGAGAATGTTATACAGCCGGTCAAGGAACGCCTTGGAGCGCCCGATCGCTTCCTCCGACCAGTCAAGCGGCTGGCGATAATGCGCCGACAGCAAAGTCATGCGCAGCGCTTCGCCCGGATAATGCTGCACCAGATCATGTACAAGCCGGATATTACCGACCGATTTGGCCATTTTTTCACCGGCAACAGTAACAAAGCCATTGTGAATCCAGTATTTTGAAAAAGCGGCAACGTCATCTTCATGGCCGTGCGCACAGCAGCTTTGCGCAATTTCGTTTTCATGATGCGGTAACTTCATATCGGCGACGCCGCCGTGAATATCAAACGGCAGCCCAAGATGCCGCTCACTCATCGCCGAGCACTCAATATGCCATCCCGGCCGGCCACGTCCCCCCGGACTGTCCCAGCCGGGCTGATCGTCCGTCGATGGCTTCCACAGAACGAAATCGGCAGGGTCTTTTTTATAAGGCGCAACTTCGACCCTCGACCCGGCCACCTGCTCATCGCGGCTACGCCGCGATAAAGCGCCATAAGCCGGGAAGGACGGCACGTTAAACAGCACATGCCCTTCCGCTTCATAAGCGTGTCCTTTCTGGATCAATGCCTCGATCTGCGCCACCATATCTCCGATATGCTCGGTCGCGCGCGGCTGTATGTCTGGCACACATACACCAAGCGCCGCCATGTCCTGATTGTAAATATCGGTATATTTTTTGGTAATCGTATCAATTGGCTTGCCACTTGCCGCAGCGGCAGCAATGATTTTGTCATCGACGTCGGTAATGTTTGATACGTACGTGACTTTTGGGTAAAGCTCACGCAGCAAACGGGTCAACTGGTCAAAAACCACCGCCATACGGGCATTGCCGATATGGGCATAATTATAAACGGTCGGCCCGCAGGCATAGAGACGTATATGTCCCGCATCGATCGGCACAAACTCTTCTTTTTCCCCGCTCAGCGTATTATGTATTTGTAAACTCATCTGGTTTTCTTCCGGCTATCAAAATTATCAGTGAAGAACCGAACATATAAAAATACCGCCAGGTTCCCGCAATCACCTGCAATAATGCGCTGCATTCTTAGCATTTCTTGCATTTCCTTGCCTAACGCCATAAAACAAAAATTATGCACAAAAGCAAAGCGATAAATAATTTACCCGTCCAGCAATACGCAGACGAAGAAGAAGCCCGCGAAGCGGTGCGCACTCTGATCCGCTGGGCCGGTGATGATCCGGACCGCCCCGGCTTGCAGGACACCCCGGCACGGGTATTGCAATTCTATCGTGAATTTTTCTCAGGGTACAATGCAGAGCCCGCGCACTATATAAACAGTATTGCCAATGATGTTACCTATGACGATTTCATCATGGTAAAAGACATCCGCCTGACCAGCTTTTGCGAACACCATATGCTGCCCGCGTCAGGCTTTGCGCATATCGCCTATGTCCCCGGCAAAGCTGTGGCCGGTATCGGCACAATCGCGCGCATTGCCGCTGACTGCGCCCGGCGCCTGACGACGCAAGAAGCAATTACGGAAGAAATCGCCAGCTTGATGAACGAATCCTTCGCCCCCAAGGGCGTGGCTCTTAGCGTGTCATTGAACCACGGCTGCATGGCCCTGCGCGACGCCGCCCAGACTGGCGCGCAAGTCGTAACAACAAAATTTTCTGGTATTTTTAAAGACAAACCGGATATACAAAACCAGTTTCTGACTTATATCAAACCGGATCAAGCAAACGCTTGAAGGGTTCCACGCAACAAGGGAGAAGCGCCGATATGGCCTTTGTCGCAACCGTCACTACCGAACATGAAGACCCTCAGCCTGAAGTGCTGGTGCGCACCCCTCTTGCCCTTGATAACGGTACCACCGCCCAAATCGCCAGCTTCAGGAATTTATCAGACGAGCATGAGCATATCGCCCTGCTCTATCCCATGAACGAAGCCGGAAAAGCGCCGCTGGTAAGGCTGCATTCCGAGTGCCTGACCGGTGATGTACTCGGCTCCGCCCAGTGCGACTGCGGCAACCAGCTGCACGAAGCGCAGCAGCTTATGGAAGTGCAGGGCGGCATTCTGTTATATTTGCGTCAGGAAGGCCGCGGCATCGGTCTTTACAACAAGATCAGCGCCTATCACGCCCAGCGCGAACAGGATCTGGATACGTTTGAAGCCAACCGTCACCTCGGTTTTGGGGACGATTTGCGCAACTTCCAGGTTGCTGCTGAAATGCTCCGTGCCCTTGGCGTAAGAAACATCCGCTTGCTGACCAACAACCCCGATAAAGTACGCCAGCTCGGCGAGCATGGCATTACCGTCGAGGAAATCATCCCGACCGGGCGCTATGAAAAAGACGCAAACCGCAAATATCTTGAGATAAAGCGCAAAAAAGGCCACACGCTGTAGGCCTCATTAACAAAAAAACAAAGAGCCGCTAAACCCTACTTTTATGCTTCAGCTCTTTGACAAAAGGCGACTTGGAAACCGCTGCCAGCAACCGTTCTTTGCCAAACGGCTTTTTCAGGAAACCAGACGCGCCTTCCTTGTTGGCATCAACAATATTCTGTTTCACCGTGTCGACGCTCAGCATAAAAATAAATGCATTCGGGTCCACCTTACGTAGCGCACGCAACGTATCAAGCCCGTCCAGACCCGGCAGATGAATATCTAGAAACACCATATCTGGCGCATGCTCGATATAGAAGCTAATCGCCTCTTCACCGGTTTTGGCAATCACAATATCGTAATCCTTGTTCAGGATATTAGCCGCATAAGAAGCTGTAAAACGGTCATCTTCCACCACCAGAATCACCGCATCTTCGCGTCGTTCGCGGCGCAATGATATGCTTTGCACCCGGTTGCCGTCAGCCATCGCCTCATAGGCCTTAACACGGTTGGCTTTTAAAAAGCGCGCATCAGCGAGTTTTTGATAACCATACAGATCCTTGGCAAGATTGGTCTGGCTCGACAGCTTCTTACCGAGCTTTTCTTCAATCGGCGCATAAATTTTTTGCAGGGCTTCGCGCTCTGAATCCTTTGCAGGACGGCACAGTACGATAATATCACTGTCGGAAAACTGATAAATCATTGCCGTGCTATTATCGCTTAACTTGGCCGTCAACTCGCTGACCAGCTCGTCGCTTTCCTTGTGCAGCTTATGCAGCTTGCCCTTGATATGCTCCGGCCGGGAAATCAGATCAGCGTGCTGCAAGCGCTCCGACAAAGCGAAATGAAAACCGACCCAGCCGGATTGATCCCGTTTGATCTTGTCCAGAAGTGTCAGAAAATGATGCTCCGGACTTTCCTGAATGAGTTTCATTGCCCCTTCACCCACATGCAATTATTTATAATATCTATAAAAGAAATTATCCGGTACCCCTACCGCATTGTTCTGCTTTAATTATTTTCGCTAATGATTAATTTTGCGTATATGACACCTTTTAAAATAACAGGTTTTCGATTACATCATAAGCGGTAAATTCCGGCTAGAGAGCAAGCTAATGCAACTGACACTTCCGCGATGGTACGATCTTCACGCCCATTTCAGGCAAGGGGCGGTAATTCCGGCCTTAACTAAAGACCACTTAAAAATGGGCTGCGCCGGAATTCTTGCCATGCCCAACACCAAACCGCCCGTCGCAAAAATCAACCGTCAGGATGATCTGCCTTACTGGAGCATTGAGGAGTACCACAATATGCTGCTTGAGGCAGGTGGCACGGCGTTTTCACAAATAATCGTCCCGCTTTACCTGACAAAAGATACGACACCTGCGATGATTGCCGATGGTGCCGCTAGCGGCTTGCTGCGCGCCTGTAAGTATTATCCGCCGCACGGCACCACCGGCGCCGACTTTGGCTGCCCGCTCGAAACCCTCATGAACAACGGCGTTTTTGCCGCCATGCAAGAACACGGCGTCATTTTATGTATTCACGGGGAAGAGCACGACATCAGTACAGAAGACTATTTCGACCGGGCAACCAATGCCGAAGAAAAATTTTATCGCGAACATATGCCGCGCCTCGTAGATGCCTTTCCCGCGCTGCGTATCGTTGCCGAACATGTAACTACCAAAGTTGCCGCCGATTTCGTCAGCCAGACCGATAATGTCGGCGCAACCGTTACCCCCCAGCATCTGCTTTATACGGCAGGGCACTTACTGCGCGGGCTGAAATATCACCTATACTGCCTGCCCCTCATCAAGTTTGAAGAAGACCGTGCTGCTTTGCGCAAGGCAGTGACCGCTTTGGATAACACCAAATTTTTCGCAGGAACCGATAGCGCGCCGCACACCAAAAAGGTCACGCCTTGCGGCTGCGCGGCGGGCTGCTATACCGGCGGCATCGCCCCGCAACTTTATGCGCAGGCCTTCGAAACAGCAGGAACAGATCTTTCGTCTCCGGATGGCGCACGGGCATTTGAACAATTCCTTTGTCGCAATGGCGCTGACTTTTACGATTTACCGGTCCCCGACGACACATTTACCCTTAGCCGCCAGGATACGGAAGTTAGCATCACGGTTACGCCGGAAGGGGAAATTATACCGCTCCCCCTCGGCATGGAAAGCGAAGGCCCGGATGGCCGCGTCACACTACCATGGTCCATCGGCTAGCCTTATCTAACTCGTTATGCAAAGCCGCCCGCTATTCTCAATTTGTTAAAATGTCTCTATTAAGCCGTGTTTGTAAAAAATATGGCTCAAAATTAGTCATAATTTTATAAAACTTTTTGATTTTTTGATTTTCTTGTTTAATATCATTAACTTAAATCGCCCGCCACACTCCTCATTATGACAAACATAAACGTCTTCTTAAGACATTTCAGTTTATTCTAATTAAGAAAGTGGGTCGTGTGTGGGGACAAGTTTTCTGTTCTGGAAGACCGACAATAACAACAGAGTAAACAAAATAAAAAAGGGTATTGAGGGGTAAAACAACATGTCTTTAGTACCCAGGCAGGTATCCATGAACTGGACAGCCGGAAAATCCAAGGCTGAATTAAAAAAAGCAATGACAAAAAGCCGGCGCAAGGCGCGGGCAGGATCGCCTACGCAGATCTGGAAAAGCCGGCTTAGCTGGCGCATTACGCTCGCCGTCTTTTTGACCATCCTGACAGTACAGATCGGCATTATGAGCGTTACCATCAACGCCGAGCGACAAGAGCAGCTAAATCAATTGAGCGAAGAAGGCCGCGCCGCCATCGTCCCGTTGATTGAAAAAAACATGACCTCTATGGGAAAGTCGCCATTTGAAACCGCTAAAATGAATGACCTTACCAATTTGACCCGTGTTCAGGGCGTAGCCGTCTATGCCAGCCTTGACGGATTATTGCTGCATTCATACGGGCAACCGGCCGTAATTAAAGTAGAGCGCAACTCACAGACCGGTGTTGTTGGTCTGCCCGATAATTATTACGCCACAGACGGCAGCTTTTATGATGTGCTCTATACGCCCAAAATGCTTGGCGGCGCGCCTTATTACGTTATTGCCAAACTGGATTCATCAGGCGTCGAGAAATCCGTACAGGCCTATATTGAGCAAACCATCCTGATCATGTTGCTGATGTCGGCCTTCGTTACGACAGTTCTGATGATCGCCCTCGGTCACTGGCTGCTCGAACCGATTCTGTTTATGCGAGACACGCTCCAGCGCGCTTCCGATAATCCGGAGAACCCGAAAGTCACGGAATCTCCTTTTGATCCGTCTGATGAAATCGGTGGTTCGATCGAAATTGCGCTGAACCTGATCAAGCAAAACGCGCATAACATCCGCCAGATCAAGAGCGCCGCCGAAGACCAGATTCACAAGCTTGCTTATTACGACACACTAACCGGCCTGCCGAACCGTACGCTTTTCCTGCAAACCCTTAATGAGAAAGCGCGCAATCCCGAAGGCAACACACAAGGCCGCTTTGTCGTAATCGCGCTTGACCTTGATCATTTTAAGGACGTCAACGATTCAATGGGCCACAATATCGGTGACGCCATCTTGCGTGCTGTCGGCAAGCGCCTGCGCTCTTCCCTGCCGGAATCTGCCATTGTCGCCAGATCAGGAGAGGATGAGTTCGCAATTACCATGCCGCTAACGCGCGACATCGGCCACGCACGCGACATCGCCGAACGTGTTGCGGGTGTCATCCGCTCAGAGCCGTTTAAAATCTTTAACGAGAACTTCCAGATCCGCGCCTCAATCGGGATTTCCACTTTCCCTGACGATGGGACTGACCCGGACCAGGTGCTGAAAAACGCTGATATTGCCCTAAACCGCGCCAAAGAAGAAGGACGCGATGCGGTCAAGGAATACTCTGAAGACTTTGACCGCGCCGTCCAGCAACGCTTCCAGATGCTGCGTGACTTGCGTGACGCCATGGAACAGGACCAATTGCTGCTACATTACCAGCCGCAATTCGACCTGAATACCGGCCGCATCATCGGCGCGGAATCGCTGATCCGCTGGTGGAAACCAGACAACAGCAAAGAAGGCGGCTACTTTATCTCTCCGGTCGATTTCATTCCGATCGCCGAGCAATCCGGCCTGATCGTGCCGATCGGCGAATGGGTGCTGCGCAATGCCTGCGAATCCGCTGCCGAATGGCAACGGGCCGGTTACGACATGCGCATTGCCGTGAACGTTTCAGGCGCCCAGTTCTACAAAAGCGATA
>CBDUPU010000107.1:0-7754 GCA_965369185.1 uncultured Rhodospirillales bacterium | reverse complement strand
TATGGTGATCTTTGACAATGTCCGCAGCATGATCTGCCTCAGCACACCGGTCCGCGAGCATAAGAATAACAGCGACCGTAACGCCCGCGACGTTTACAATGATGCGCTAAGCCTGCTTGCACAGGCGCGCAAAACACTGGAAAGCAAGCTGCCCGACAGCCTGCGCGAATCCAGAACATCCTTGCCGGCAACACCGAAGCTGGAAGAGTTCACCTCCGAAGACGACTACAAAGCAGCCGTCCGCAAGGCCGTCGAATACATCAAAGCCGGCGAAATCTTTCAGGTCGTGCCGTCCTTACGTTTTGCACTCGACTTCGACCTGCCGTCTTTCGAGCTTTACCGCGCCCTGCGCCGCATCAACCCGTCGCCATTCCTGTTCCACCTGAATTTCGGGGGCTTCGCCATAGTTGGCTCCAGTCCCGAGATCATGGTAAGGGTGCGCGATCAGGCCATCACCATCCGTCCGATTGCCGGCACACGCAAACGCGGCCGAACCGCCGCCGAAGACAAAGCGCTGGCCGCAGACCTGCTTGCCGACCCGAAAGAACGCGCAGAACACTTGATGCTGCTAGACCTTGCCCGCAATGATGTCGGCCGCGTCGCCGAGATAGGCAGCGTCAACGTCACCGACCGCTTTACGATCGAAAACTATTCCCACGTCATGCATATCGTTTCCAATGTCGAGGGCACATTAAAGAAGGGCCTTAACCCGCTCGATGCCCTGTTCGCAGGCTTCCCGGCAGGAACCGTCAGCGGCGCGCCGAAAATCCGCGCCATGGAAATCATTGATGAACTGGAACCCGTCAGCCGCAGCTTCTATGGCGGCTGCATCGGCTATCTAGACGGTCACGGCGATGTCGACACCTGTATCGCGCTTCGCACCGCCCTCGTCAAAGACGGCAAAGTCTATATACAGGCAGGCGCAGGCATCGTTGCCGACAGCGACCCGGATTCGGAATATCAGGAATGCCGCAATAAAGCGCGCGCCATTATGGATGCGGCTGCTCTGGCTCTTGAGACGGCGCGTCAGAAGCAATAACCGGCTCTGGCTCTGGCGTAGCTTCAGAAACTTCCGGCTCCGTTACAACCACCGCACTGATCGGCACAAGGGCGATGCCCTTTTCCTGCAATGTCGGCAGCCATTCACGCAGCCCCGCAATTGTATTGGGCTTGGGATGGCCTATCGCGATCGCCTGCCCGTGCTCTAGCGCAATACGCTCTGCTTTCAGCAGACTCTCCCGCACATTTTCCAGTGATGTATCATCATCCAGAAACACGTCCCGCACCGCATAAGGCACAGGCATCTCCGCCGCGATCTCTCCGGCTACCGATCCGGCAATCGTGCGCGAATCCAGAAACAGCAGCCCGCGCCTGTGCAGCTCCGCCATGACCGCTTGCATCGCGACGTCATCCTGCGTCAAACGGCTGCCCATATGGTTATTCATACCGACATACCCTTCAAAAGCGCCCAGCCCCTTTGCAAGCATATCCGCAAAGACCTCCGGCGCCTGTCCGGTCTTCAAGGCTATCGGCCCGGTATCAAGCGTC
The DNA here is from genome assembly GCA_965369185.1 of uncultured Rhodospirillales bacterium. Lineage (GTDB taxonomy): Bacteria > Pseudomonadota > Alphaproteobacteria > Micavibrionales > Micavibrionaceae > UM-FILTER-47-13. The sequence continues at coordinate 6,206 of CBDUPU010000107.1, read as the reverse complement.
CCGTTCATAGGCTCCATTGGCATATGCACCATAAGCTCATGCCCATGAGCACGCGCTTCAGCGGCCATCTCTGCCACCCCTTCTGCATAAGGCAAAAAGGCAAGCGTCAAAGGCCCGTCCATCTCCAGCACCTCACGCGAATGCCCGCGGCTGACACCCATGTCGTCAATGACAATAACCACTTTCGGCTGCTCAGCCGTAAGTCCCGGTGACGGGACGGCGTAAAGCTGCCATTGCGGCGGCACATCAGCCCCATCGTCAGACGCCTCGTCCTCAATCGCTTCAGGCATATCATCACGCTCATTGTCGGGCACATCATAAAGACGACCATCATCAGACAACTTGATTTCAGGCGTCACACGCGCCAGATCAAGGGAACGGCCCTGCTGCAACGGCTCCTCTGCAGGAAAATCCGCCTCAGCCGCCAGGTCATCAGACACTATGACCGGCGCAGCGTTCTCGACCACCACAGGCACAGGCTCCTTGCGCGCTTCCTCAATATAAGGGCGCGTATTATTCATCGCAAAGCGGTCAAGCATCACAAGAATGATGACCGCAGCCAGAAGAAATTTAAGATGTTGGCGACCGTAGCTTCGATTGTTCATTTTCTAAACATAAAAGGTAAGCAGCAAAAGGCAAAGCTTTCCCGCAAAACTTCCTTGCGTTTTTAAGCTGCGTTGCGTCATAACAAACTATGCTCGTTTTGATCGATAATTACGATAGCTTTACTTACAATCTCGTCCAGTATTTCGGGGATCTGGGCGCGGCCTGCACCGTGCACCGCAACGATAAAATCTCGGCCGATGCGGTGATAGACCAAAACCCGCGCGCCATCGTCATTTCTCCTGGCCCCAGTGATCCCGAAAACGCAGGCATCTGCCTAGAACTCATCGGCAAAGCCGCCGCAAAGAACATTCCCCTTTTCGGCGTTTGCCTTGGCCATCAATCGATCGGCCAGGCTTTTGGTGGCAAGGTTGTGCGCGCCCCGGAACCGCTGCACGGCAAAGTCACGCCCATCAAACATACGAATAAAAGCGTCTTTAAAGACCTGCCCTCACCTTATCTAGCCACGCGTTACCACTCGCTGATCGTAGAGCGCGAAACCCTGCCGGCAGATCTTGAAATCACCGCAGAAACGCAAGACGGCATCATTATGGGACTCGCCCATAAAACCAAGCCGATTCACGGCGTGCAGTTCCATCCGGAGAGCTTTGCGACCGAAAACGGCCACGACCTTATCCGTAACTTTTTAAACATGATCCAATGACCCTGCAGCCCTACCTCGACACGATAAATTCCGGCAACGCCCTGAACGAACAGGAAATGACCGCCGCCATGAGCATGATCATGGATGGCAACGCAGGTGAAGACGATATTGCGGCGTTTCTGACCGCACTGGCGCAGCGCGGCGAAACCGTTGATGAAATTGCGGGCGCAGCGCGCGTGCTGCGCTCCAAGGCCGCCACAATCAAGGCGCCGGAAGATGCGCTCGATTGCTGCGGTACCGGCGGTGACGGGATCGGCACATACAATATATCTACAGCGGTCGCGCTGGTCGCAGCCGCCTGCGGCGTCCCCGTTGCCAAGCACGGCAACCGCGCCGCCAGCTCGAAATCCGGCGCGGCCGATGTTCTGGAAGCACTGGATATTAATCTGGATGTCCCTCACAATAAATTAAGCGCCGCACTGGAAGAACTTAATTTCTGCTTCCTGATGGCACCGCGCCACCACGAAGCCATGAAACATGTCGTACAGATTCGTAAAAACCTTGGCTTCCGTACCATTTTCAACCTGCTCGGCCCGCTCGCAAACCCTGCGGAAACACGCTACCAGCTTATCGGCGTTTTCGATGCAAAGTGGCTCGTGCCTTTGGCGCAAACACTAGACAGACTTGGCACGAAAAGAGCATGGGTCGTCCATGGCAGTGACGGTCTGGACGAGATCACCGTGACCGGGCCGACAAAAGCCGCCATTCTGGATAACGGTAAAATAACAGAGCGCACCATTAGCCCTGCAGACTTTGGCCTCCCGACCTCTCCAGCCGAAGAATTGCTTGGCGGCAGCGCAGAAGAAAACGCCCGCGCCCTGCAAGACGTTCTGGAAGGCCTTCCTTCAGCCTACCGCAATATCGTCATCGCCAATACCGCTGCCGTCCTTGCCGCCCACCGCGCATTGCCGCTAAAAGAAGGCGCAGCCATGGCGGCACAGGTACTAGATAACGGCAAGGCCCTTGGCGTCCTAAACAATTACCGGGAGTTCGTAGCATGAACACGCTGGACCGAATTTGCGCCGACAAACAGGCGCATATAAGCGCCATGAAGGCTAAAAAGTCGCTGGCAAACCTTGAAGATCAAATTAAACAGCAGACCTTACCGCGCGGTTTTAAAAAGAAAATTGCCGATTGCAGTGATAAGGGAAAGGCGGCACTGATTGCAGAGGTCAAAAAAGCGTCACCAAGCAAGGGCATCATACGTGAAGATTTCGACCCGGCCAAAATCGCCGCCATCTATGAAAGCGCTGGCGCTACCTGCTTGTCCGTTCTGACTGATGCACCCTATTTTCAGGGGCAGGATGATTATCTTGTCGCGGTCCGCAATGCCGTGTCTTTACCGGTTCTTCGCAAAGACTTTATGCTAGACCCCTATCAAATCATTGAATCGCGTGCTCTAGGCGCTGACTGCGTCTTGCTTATTATGGCCGCTCTATCTGATTCTCAGGCCGCAGAACTGAATGATCTCGCCGTGCAGCTTGGCATGAGTGTTTTGGTAGAAGTGCACGACCGGGATGAACTCGAACGTGCTATTGCCCTTCACCCCGGCATGATCGGCGTCAATAACCGCAATCTCGGCACCCTTGTAGTTGACATTAATACCGCGCACACCCTAGCGAATGATATTCCCGGCGAATGCATCAAAATCGCGGAAAGCGGCATTAATACGAACGAAGAACTAACACAACTTCGGGAAAGCGGCTATCACGCGTTTCTGGTCGGGGAAAGCCTGATGCGTCAGGATGATATTGGCGCTGCTGTGCAAAAACTCCTTGGTACCGCTTGACACAAAACCGGAACTAAAGTAGAACAAAAAGTGTATATGCCATTATATTAAGCTGAAACACATACTTTAGCGGAATGTATCAGGAACAAATTCAGGGGCCACGACCATGCTGACCAAAAAACAGCGCGAACTGCTTATTCTTATCCATGAACGTATGAGCGAGGAAGGCGTCGCCCCCTCTTTCGAGGAAATGAAAAACGAGCTCGGCTTGAAATCCAAGTCCGGCATTCATCGCCTTATCAGCGGCCTTGTAGAGCGCGGCTATCTCGAACGGCTGCCCCACCGCGCCCGTGCGCTGGAGGTAAAGAAACTGCCGGAAGGCTACAGCCCTGATGACAGCGACCACACTGACGCGGCAGAACAGCACCGTGCCATGGCCGCCGTCCATGCGGTTGCGAGCCAGTTTGAACCGATTCCTCTCTATGGCCGCATTGCCGCAGGTACGCCGATCGAAGCGATACGTGATGAAGGCCAGACTGTTGATATTCCGCCAAACCTGCTTTCAGCCGGCGAACATTACGCGCTGGAAGTCGATGGCGATTCGATGGTTGAGGCCGGTATTAATGATCGCGACATCGTCGTCATTAAAAAGACGGATCACGCTGAAAACGGTACAATCGTTGTGGCCCTTGTCGATGACGGGGAAGTGACCCTGAAACGCTTCCGCCGCTCCGGCAGTAAAGTTATCCTAGAGCCGGAAAACAGTAATTACGAACCGCAAATATTTGACCCTGACCGCGTAAAGATTCAAGGGCGGCTCGTCAGCCTGTACCGCACCTACCACTAACGATGGCGGGCTTAGTCCACTTTAAAAATCAAGCTATAGCAAAGACTTGGCGCAAAACCGGACTAACCGGAATATGGACTTAGCCCACTTCTCACCGTCCGTTTGATACCGTCCACGGGCGTGTCCCTCTGGCATCTTGCACCGACATAACTCTGCCATCCGCCCAGATTGCATGGGCGCCATTGTTCCATAAATCAAAAAAGCCAATCCGCACCTGCGCCCGGCAACCCCTCACTCGCAGCGGTTCTGCGCTAATCACCACATCCGCCCACGCACAATCCTCCGCCTGTGCCGAAGCATGTTCGCTATACGCAAACCGCCGGCCGTTCCAAAGCGTCCTGCACCCTGCCTCACCGCAGGTAATCTGCGGGTTGTCGCTCCATCTTTGCAGCGCTTCCGGGTCATTACCGTATCGCCGCGCCCAGACTTCCGCCGTAAACCTGTCGCTCCTGCGGCTGGAAACCCAAAGCTGCCCTGCCGTATCCCGCAGCCCGACAAGCTTACCGGACGATGAAACAAGAATATCCGGGCCACGATAACTGCTCAGAATAATCACCGCTCCAATCAACGGTATAACAGCCAAAACCCTTCCATAGCCCTTCCACAAAATGCAAAACAGCGCCGCCCCGACAAAACAAAGCAAGGCTGAAAGCGGCACTGCAGCGGGTGTTAGCGTTGAATGCGGCAAATCCGTAACCCCATGGGCAATAGAAAGAATCCCCTTAATCCCAAGCCCCGCCACATAAAGCCCCCACGTCTCCAGCCCGCATAACATCAGCAAATAACTCAGCACCGCCGCCGGCATCACGACGAACGCCATAAGCGGCACGGCAAAAAGGTTCGCAATCAGGCTATACACCGCAAATTGCTGAAAATGAAACAGCCCAAGCGGCCCCGTGGCAAGCGTTGCAACCAAAGTCGTCATGCACACACCGACAAAATATAGTGATAGCTTTCGCAATATACCGGCCTTGCGGTACCACTGCGAAATACGCTGGCGCATAAGCTCATAAAAGAAAATCAGCGCCGTCACCGCTGCAAAAGACATCTGAAAACTGGCGCCCAGAAGCGATTCTGGTAAAAACAGCAAAACAACGGAGGCAGCAATCGCCACAAGCCGCAGCGAAAAAGGCACGCGGTCTATCATGATCGCCAACAGCACAACCCCCGTCATCAGCAATGCGCGTAACGTCGGGATCGTCGCCCCAACCATCAGCATATAAAAAAGCGCACCGCACAGCGCAATCCCGGCCGCATATTTCTTGATAGGGTGCGTCAACGCAAATGCCGGAAACGCCGCCATCAGCGTCCTTGCTGCCAAGAATATGACGCTCGCGACCAGACCAACATGCAGCCCGGAAATCGCCAGCATGTGCGCAAGGCCGGAAGCGCGCAGCGCATCCCAATCATCTTCGGATACAGCAGTACGCTCGCCGGTCATCAAGGCCGTTGCAATCGCAGCTTCCGGATAAGGCAAAGACTGCTCAATCTTGAGCCTTACCGTCTGTCGCAGCCTTTCCGCCTTTTGCCGGAAGCTGTCAACATCGCCATGTTCCACAATTTCCGGCGCCCTATAAGTGAAACCAAAAGCCCCCAACTTTCGAAAAAAAGCATAACGCTGAAAATCAAACGCCTTCGGCTCAACCGGCGCAGAAGGCGGGTTAAGACCCGCCAATACGTTCACACGGTCGCCAACCTGCACATCAATATCCTGCCGCACCTTAAGCCGAATAACCGCTGGGGTCTTGTCAGCAGGCAAACGCTCTATCACTAGCTTATCAAGCAAAAGCTGCGTGCCCTGCCCCGCTTCCAGCCTGTCTATGCCAACAATACGGCCGGTCACGTCAACGGGTGCCATTTTGGTTTCCAGCATCGGGCTGGCAACATGTGCCGTTCTGACCTGCGCGCAGGAAAAACCAAGAAACACCAGAGTGACGGTTCCCATAAGGAGCCAGAAAGAATACCCCCGCCAGCCCGCCTCCCGCAACGGCCAAACAGCAGCCCAGACCGCCGCCGCCAACAGGGTCGCCGAAGGGCCGACAAAAAACGGCGGTTCGAAACGAAGGGAAAAATAACAGCCAATACCGATAGCCAGAAACACGGGAATCCAAAGTATCAGGCGCTCTTTTTGCGCTGCCAGCTCTTCCTGAACCGCAAGCCCAAACTGCCCGATACGACTTTCTGCCCAAAGCCGCTCATGTCCGCCGCTGACAAAACTCACTAAACGCGTGAAACCTCTTTATTGATATGCTAATTGTTTAGCCCAACATCACTATAAAAACAAAAGAGTTATTGGCATTATGTCTGTCGTCACCCGTATCCCCCCGTCCCCTACCGGCCTTATGCATATCGGCACGGCCCGC
>CBDUPU010000106.1:0-7822 GCA_965369185.1 uncultured Rhodospirillales bacterium | reverse complement strand
AACTCGGCAACCAGCTTTCCCTCGCCAAGCTTGCCTTCAATCGTCCCAAGCAGCAAATCCAGCCCCGCCCCGGTAATTGCAGAAACCGGAACAACATCGTCACTGAACTTAGCCTTGCGCGAGATTTCCCCCTGCGCTTCCGTATCCAGCGCATCAACCTTGTTCCAGACCTCGATAACGCGGCTATCCTGCTCATAGTGAATATCCAGATCGGCCAGAATATCGATAACTTCCTGCTTGCGCGCCTCATGGTCGGGCAGAGAAATATCCAGAACATGAAGGATAACATCAGCATATTGCAGCTGCTCCAGCGTCGCCCGAAAAGCCGCCACAAGGTGAGTCGGCAAATCCGTGATAAACCCGACCGTGTCGGATAGAATAACATCATCACCGCTATCCAGAGTAACCTTGCGCATCGTCGGGTCCAGCGTGGCGAAAGGCAGGTCCTCCGCATAAACATTGGCACCGGTCAACTTGTTAAACAGCGTCGATTTTCCGGTATTGGTATAACCGACAATCGCAACAATCGGAAAAGGCACCTGCTCACGGCTTCGGCGCTGCAAATCACGGTTCTTGCGCACCTGCTCAAGGTCTTTTTTTAATCTTGCGATCTTGTCGCCAATAATACGGCGGTCAATCTCGATCTGCGTTTCACCCGGTCCGCCCATAAAGCCCGCACCGCCCCGCTGCCGCTCAAGGTGCGTCCAAGAACGTACAAGCCGCGAACGCTGGTACTCAAGCGCCGCAAGGTCCACTTGAATGCGGCCTTCACGCGTTTCGGCACGCTCACCGAAAATCTCCAGAATCAGGCCGGTACGGTCTATCACCTTGCACTTCCATTGCCGCTCAAGGTTACGTTGCTGCACCGGTGTCAGGGCAAGATTCACAATCACGACATCCGGCTCGGCCGCCTTTACCAGCTCCGCAATGTCATCGCGATGCCCTTTGCTTATAAGGTAGCCCGGCGTTGGCCGGCTAACCTTGACCGTACGCACTTCAAGTACTTTAAGATAAATGGCACGCGCCAGTCCCTCGACTTCCCCAAGCCGGTCTTCAGGCGTTTGCTGAAAACGCGTTTCCTCAAGTTTGCTAGACAATTCAGGCTGGATAATGACCGCAGTACCGGAGTGTTTCTCCCCGTCCTGCGCATTCCTGACCGTCCCGTTACTCTTGTTCGTCATAAAGCCCTGTCATCAATATTTAGAAAATGGCCAGATGCACTAAAGGCCTCCTCCCTTTTACAGGGAAAAGGCCGCGCTTCTACCCTAAAGCTGCTAATGAATTAGTCGGCTTTTTGCTCGTCGCCATCTTCCGGATCATACAGCGAAAGCGGTCCGCCCGGCATGATCGTCGAAATAGCATGCTTGTAAACCAGCTGCACATGGGAATCGCGCCGCAGAAGCATACTAAAATTATCGAACCACGTCACAACACCTTGTAACTTCACACCATTCACAAGAAAAACCGTGACCGTCATTTTGTCTTTACGGATCTTGTTTAGAAAGACGTCCTGGACGTTCTGATTTTTATCGGTCATTATTACTGCCCTTTATGTAAATATTATTTTTAATTTGTTTATTGAGCTTCTTTTAATACTGCCACAGCTAAATAACAATAGTTTTTATGCTGCTGATGCGAATTGGCGGAGGAAATCCTGTAACGCATCACAATTATCAAACACATGCGAAGGCGCATGGGACGCGATCAGATGTTCGTTATCATGGTGGTGACGCACCAGAACCGCGCTACAACCCGCAGCCTCAGCCGTCAGCATATCGGTTTCTGAATCCCCGACATACCAGACATCCTGCCCCGGCTCCAACCCGGAAAGCCGCAGCGCTTCAAGCAAAGGCTCTGCCGCCGGCTTGTCCTGCGATGTGTAACCGGCGCCAATAGCAATACGGACAAACTTGCCCCAGCCAAGATGCGCCACTTCGCGCTCAAGAAAAGGGTGGCGCTTGTTACTGACAATGCCCGCCGGAATACCGGCTTCAAACAGATATTCAAGCAGCGGCAGCGCATCTGGCAGGATTTTTAGATTTTCAAGGTGGCTTGCCTCCATGAATGCCCGCAAAATTGCATGGGCCTCCTCTTCACGCTCTCCATACAGCTTGCCGTACAGTTCCCGCGACGAATAACGGATAATCTCTTTGAACTCCTCGTTACTCCATGCATCATAGCCCAGGCTCTCTCGCACATGGTTATGCGCTTTCAAAAGCCATGGCAGCGTATCAACAAGTGTTCCGTCCCAGTCAAAGAAAACCGCACGCGGTCTGTTATTCATTATGCTTTCCATGCTACCTGCTCTCCTCGCAATCCATTAACGTACGCCCTGTACTCCTCATAAAGACGCAAAGTAACAGCGCCTGGCTTACCGGAACCAATCTGGTGCCCGTCAATATCGACAATGGGTGTAACAAGCGCTACTGCACTGGTATTAAAGGCTTCTTCCGCGTCATAGGCTTCCTGAGGTGTGAAGCTGCGCTCCTCCATTTCAATGCCAAGCTCTTGCCGGATACGATCAAGCGCCGTACGTGTCACCCCGCGCAATATGTCGCCGGTTGCCTTTCGCGTAACCAGCGTCCCGCCTTTGGTGACAATCCATGCATTGCTTGATGCGCCTTCGGTGACATATCCGTTATCATCAACCATCCACGCCTCATAAGCCCCCTGCTCCGCCGCCTGCTGCTTGGCCATAACCTGACCGATCAGCGCGGTCGTTTTAATGTCGCGGCGCTTCCAGCGAATATCAGGAACCGTTACGGCCTTCGCGCCCTTTTCCATCTTTTCCAGACTATCAAAGACGGCAGGCCAGCTTGTCATTACCAACGTCTGCGGGATCGCGGCGGCAGGGTACGGAAAATCACGCTTTGCCCGCCCGCGCGTAACCTGTATGTAAACATTGGCATTCTGCAAACGGTTACGGCGCAGCAGCTCGCGCATAATCAGGCTGATTGCCCTCCTGTCCACGGGCAATCCCATATCCAGCTCTTTCAGTGACCGTTCAAGCCTGTCCAGATGACCGCGCTCGTCTGCAAGGTGGCCGTGAATACAGGCAACTACCTCATAAACACTATCCGCAAGCTGAAAGCCGCGATCCTCAATATGAATCGCGGCATCACCATGCGGCACATAACTGCCGTTGACATAGGCATATCTTGGCATGTCAGAACTCCATCAAAACAGATCAACCTGAACGGTAAACATCCGCTCAACTTCACGGGCGTGCCCGGCCTTGGCCAGTACGATAATATGATCACCCGGCAGGATGTCACACTCGTCGGTCAGTTTCAGAATTTTGTTACGGCGCACCACGGCACCGATTACAACGTCCTCCGGCAGGTCGAGCTCTCCAAGCACCTTGTTAGCAAGAGCCGAAGATTCGGAAACCTCCGCCTCAATAACCTCTGCAACACCATCACGCAGTGTGTGAACTGCCTTAACCCGGCCACGGCGAACATGCTGCATGATCGTTGAAACGGTCGAAGCCCGCGGCGATACCACAGCGTCGATGCCGAGCGAAGTGACCAATGTAGTATATGTAGGCTTGTTAACGAGAGTAACCACCCGTTCGCAGCCATATTGCTTCGCCAGCAAAGAACCGAGAATGTTGGTTTCATCATTATCAGTCACCGCGATCAGCGTCTCAGTCGCGCCAATATTGGCTTCTTCCAGAATTTCATACTGCAAGCCGTCACCATTGATAATGATAATATTTTGCAGCTCTTCACTAAGGAACTGCGCGCGCTCCGGATCGGCCTCGATAATTTTCATCTGCACCGATTTCTGCTCTTTTTGCAGCAGCTTAGCGATATACATCCCGATATTGCCGCCGCCAAGAATGGTAATATGCCGCGCCTTGGCCTCTTCATGGCCAAAAGCAGCCATGGCCCGCCGCAAATGTTCGGTATCAGTAAAGAAATAAACCTCGTCATGCGGCATGATCACGTCATGCTCGTCAGGAATAATAATTTTATTGCCGCGCAGGATAAGCACAATCTCAATCGGCAGGTCGGGGAACAGGCTCGGCAATTCGCGGATCATCGTGTTAATCACAGGGCAGGAATCAAGGCAGATTACCCCCGCCAGATGAACACGATTTTCCGCCAGCGAAATAACGTTGGTCGTACCCGGAATAGCAAGGCGCTGATTAATCGCATGCGCCAGCTCGACCTCTGGTGAAATAATCGCATCAATCGGCATGTGGGCGCGGCTAAACAAATTCGCCCAAGCAAGGTCCAGATAGGACTGGTTCCGCACCCGCGCAATCTTTTTGGGAACGTTAAACAAGGAATGCGCAACCTGGCACGCAACCATGTTGACCTCATCGACATGCGTAACGGCAACGATCAAGTCGGTTTCACGCGCGCCTGCCTGGTCCAGAATATCTGGGCTGGCCGCGTGACCGAGGATACCGTTCACATCCAGCTCGGCGTTAATCTGGCTGATCAGCGCCGGATTATGGTCAATAACGGTTACGTCATTTTCTTCTCGGGCCAGATAGGCGGCAATGCTATAGCCGACTTGACCGGCCCCACAAATTATTACGCGCATAAGAAAGAACCCTCAGGCTTGTCTGGTTATGTCGTCGTCAGTATCATTTTGCTTGGTGATCGTGGAAATGCCAAGCTGTTTCATTTTGCGGTGCAATGCCGAGCGTTCCATCCCGACAAATTCCGCGGTTTTAGAGATGTTGCCGCCAAAACGCTTCATCTGCGACATCAGGTAATCGCGCTCGAAATTTTCACGCGCTTCGCGCAGCGGCAGGGAAACGAAATCAGATGTCGCGCTGTTCTTGGGAACGACCTGCTCGCCTTCCAGCATAACTTCGGGCGGCAATTGCCCCGGCTTGATAGTCTCGTCATTCGCAGGGCGCATAATCATGCACCACTCGACCACATTGCGCAGCTGACGCACATTGCCCGGCCAGTCATATGATTGCATTTTGGCAATCGTCGCCGGCTCGAAACGGCACGGCGGCTGTCCGGTTTGCGAAGAATAAAGCGCACTGAAATACTCAACCAGCTTCCCGATGTCCTGCAAACGCTCGCGCAAGGGCGGCAAACCAATCGGCACGACATTCAGCCGATAAAACAAATCCTGCCGAAAATCACCTTGCTCCATGGCCTTTTGCAAATCACGATTGGTCGAGGCAATAATCCGTACATCGGCCTCGATTTCCTCATGCCCGCCAACACGCTGGAACCTTTGCTCCTGCAAAACCCTGACGATTTTGCCCTGCGTTTCAAGCGGCATGTCCGAAACCTCGTCCAGCAAAAGCGTGCCACCATCTGCCTGCTCCAGAACCCCGGCAACGCCCGGCTCCCCCATAATACCGTGCTCCGAACCAAATAGCTCGATCTCCAAACGCTCGGGACGCAAAATCGCGCAGTTCAGCGCCGTAAAAGGCCCTTCCGCGCGCGCCGACTGGCTATGAATAAACCGCGCCGCAAGCTCTTTTCCTGTTCCGGGCTCGCCGGTAATCAGCACGCGGCTATTGGTCTGCGCCACGCGCATCAGGGTCTGCCGCATTCCGTTCATAACAGCGGATTCCCCGACAAGCTCTGCCTTACCGTTTACCTTGGTACGCAGATTGCGATTCTCTGCGCGCAATTTCGCCGTCTCCAGCGCCCGCTCGATCATCAGCAAAAGCCTGTCGGACTTGAACGGCTTCTCGATAAAATCATAAGCGCCCTGCTTGATCGCACTGACCGCCGTTTCGATGGTTCCATGGCCGCTAATCATGATAACCGGGAGGTTCGGGTACATGTCCTTGGCGTTTTCGAGGATTTTCAGCCCGTCATCCTTGCTGCCCTGCAACCAGATATCCAGAATGGCAAGATCAGGCGCCTTGCGTTCTAGCTCCTCATAAGCCTTCGCGTCTGTCGCCGCCGTACGCGCAGCATAGCCCTCATCCTCCAGAATGCCCTGCATAAGCGCGCGAATGTCCGACTCGTCATCAATAATAAGAATATCTGCAGCCATATCTAACTTCTACGCCTTTACCTGCTGAATTTCAACGGGGCCGGCACCGGAACCCACAAGCTCCGCCTGCGGCAGCACAAGCGTAACAGACGCACCGCCAAGATCCTGCCAGCCCGTGATTTTCTTAAGCCAGTCAGGCGCACCCAATATAATACGCCCTTGATGGTCTTCCATGATCTTCTTCACAATCGCAAGCCCAAGCCCGGTGCCCTTTTGCTTGTGTGTAATATAAGGCTCGGTCAGGCTGGAGACATCTTCATCCTTGGGCAAGCCCACCCCGTTATCAACCAGAACAATCAGTGTCTCCGCCGTATCGGGACGCTCGGCCAGCATGACATCAATCCGCCCCTTTTCCGGCTCCGCCACGCCATCTTCCTTGTCACGCTCAATGCGGCTATCGATCGAGTCGATTGCGTTCTGGGTAATATTCGTTACCGCCTGACGGATCTGCTGCGCGTCAATATAAACGTAAAGCGGCTCCGCTCCGTCCACACCAAACAGGTTAAACACCAGATCAGGCCGCGCCTGCTGCTGCAACGTTGCCACCCCTTTAAGCAAAGAGCGCAAATCCTCATTATCCATCACAGGCTCCGGCATGCGGGCAAAAGCCGAGAATTCATTGACCATCCTGCCAATATCCCCGACATGATGACTAATGGTATCGGTGCACTTGGAAAACGTTTCCGGATCGACCGTAATCTGGCTCAAATACTTCCGCTTGAGCCGCTCGGCTGAGAGCTGGATAGGCGTCAGCGGGTTCTTGATTTCATGGGCGATCCGCCGCGCAACGTCCGCCCACGCCGCCTTGCGCTGCGCCGATTGCAGCTCTGTAATATCATCGAACGTCAGCACAGCGCCCTTATCCTCTTCACCGATCATCTCAATCGCAATCCGGACCAGCAAGACACGCTTTGTATCATCCTGACAGCGGTAAGGAAGCTCTGACTGCGAAATCCTGTCCGGCCTTTCATGCGCCTGCACCAAAAGTGGCTTTAGCTCCGGTATAATATCCTCCACCGCCCTGCCGACCAGATCGGCGACCTCCAGCTCGAACAACTCTGCTGCCGATGAATTCGCGAGCGTAACCGTGCCGTCTTCATCAACACCAAGAATGCCAGATGACACACCTGCAAGAACCGTCTCGGTAAAGCGCCGCCGCTGGTCAAGCTGGCGGTTTGCCATTACCAGCTCGTCACGCTGCTCCTGAATCTGGCTGGTCATACGGTTAAAGGCACGCGCCAGCATATCGAACTCGTCCTGCCGCTCGAAATCCGGCACGCGCGCCGTAAGGTCACCGCCCCGCACACGGTCGGTTGCCGAGATAAGCGCACTGATCGGAACAACCAGTTGCCGCGAAAACACAAGCCCGAACCACACCGCGGCCAGCAAAAGCATCAGCGCAACGACAAAGAAAATCATCGTAAAGACCAGAAGCAGGTCAGAACGTTGCCCTTCAATCTGGGCATAAGCTGCAACGGCCTCGCGCGTGTCTTTCAGATTGCCAAGTACCACGGGATCAACCATGCGCCCGACGAACAAATAAGCCTCTGTAAAGTTATTCAGCTTCACCAAAGCGCGCACCCTGTCGTCGCTGCCGCCCGTCATAACCACAACATCGCCCTGCCCGGCCCGCGCCAGCGCATAAGCAGGCAGCGCCTCGAATGCCAGTGTAAATGTCAGTCCGGAGCTCGCCAGCACCCGCCCCGATTTGTCAAAAACAACGGCTTCAGACAGGTTTCTCAGGAAAGACTGTGTCTGCAAAATACGGTCAAATGTATCTGGATTGGCCATCAGCATCGCCGCCTGCTGATCAAGGTCATTCGCCATTGCCAGCGTA
>CBDUPU010000105.1:0-7827 GCA_965369185.1 uncultured Rhodospirillales bacterium | reverse complement strand
GTGAGAGCGGTATCCGAAAAATTGCGGATGCGGACGAGTTTGAAGCGTCCGATATTACTTCGCAGATCGCCGGTATCGTCCCCAAAAGCGGCGACGAAAACCCGCCGGAAGGTCATTTTAACGTTAATTTGTTCGTCGAGCCGAAAGAGCAGCGTTAAATGGATAAGTTCATCCATTTCGCACTCGCCGCCGCACAGGAAGCCGTAGAAGATTCCGGTTGGCAGCCAACGGCAGAAGAAGATCTGATTCGCACAGGCGTGCTGATCGGTTCCGGCATCGGCGGCTTGCAGACGATGTATGAAACATCCATTACTCTGCATGAGCGCGGCCCGCGCCGGATTTCGCCATTTGCCAATCCGGCGATGCTGATCAATCTCGCATCCGGTCACGTTTCGATTAAATACGGTTTTAAAGGCCCCAACCATTCGGTTGTGACGGCCTGTGCCACCGGCACCCACGCAATCGGTGATGCCGCCCGTCTGATCGCCCTCGGCGATGCCGAAGTGATGGTGGCTGGCGGTGCCGAAGCAGCAGTCAACCGTCTGGGCGTTGCCAGCTTTGCCGCCGTTCGCGCGCTATCCACCGGCTATAACGATCGCCCGACAGAAGGCTCTCGCCCGTTTGATGAAGGCCGCGACGGTTTCGTGATCGCAGAAGGCTCCGGCATTGTCGTTCTGGAAGAATATGAGCACGCGAAAAAACGCGGCGCGAAAATTTACGGCGAAGTCATTGGCTATGGCCTGTCCGGCGATGCTTATCATATGACCTCTCCGGCTGAAAACGGTGACGGCGGCTTCCGCGCGATGCAGGCGGCCATTAACCGCGCCGGTATCAGCCCGGATGAAATTGATTATATCAATGCCCACGGCACGTCGACCCCGGTCGGTGACGGCATTGAGTGTACCGCGGTCAAGCGCCTGTTTGGCAGCGCGCTGGACACTGTCAGCATGTCTTCGACAAAGTCGGCCATCGGTCACTTGCTCGGCGCTGCCGGTGCGGTCGAGGCGATTTATACGCTCAAAGCCATGCAGACCGGAATTTTGCCGCCGACTCTCAACCTTGAGAATGTCTCGGAAGACTGCAAAGGCATCGACCTTGTGCCGCAAAAGGCCAAGGAGAAAAAGGTAACGACCGCCCTGTCCAATTCGTTTGGTTTCGGCGGTACCAATGCCAGCCTGGTGATGCGCAGCGTTTAAACACTTTCCATGGGCGCTTCGGCTCCGTAGAATCAGCAAAGAATTTTTGACTGACTTTGAAAGTAGATCATGCGGCTCGCCCTATCCATTTTTTCGACTTTGATGACACTGGCGCTTTTTGTAGGCACCGGCGCTGTCTTATATGGCTATCAGCAATATAACGCGCCGGGTCCGCTGGCAGCGCCTGCCTTGGTGACGGTTGAAAAAGGTCAGGGCGTTTCTGCGATCACACGGCAACTGGCAGAAAAAAACATCATCGCCAATCCGCTGCTATTTCGCATTGCTGCCCGCCTTACCGAAAAACATACGGCGCTCAAGGCCGGTGAGTACAGCTTTCCCGCAGGTGTCTCTCTTAAAACCGTGCTGGAGATGCTGGAGAGCGGCGCGGTATATCAGCGGCAGTTTACCGTTCCCGAAGGTTTGACCAGCTGGCAGGTGGTTCAGCTATTGAACGGCAATGATGCGCTGGAAGGCACGATAAAAGAGATTCCCGCAGAAGGCTCGTTATTGCCGGAAACCTATAATTTCGTTTACGGCGCCTCGCGGCAGGAAAAGATCGCCCAGATGCAGGCGGCAATGACGCGCACCCTTGATGAGCTATGGGAGAAAAAAGGCGATAACGCCCCGCTCTTGTCACGCGCCGAAGTCGTGATCCTTGCCTCGATTGTAGAAAAGGAAACGGCCGTACCCGAAGAGCGCCGCCGCGTCGCCGGAGTTTTTGTAAATCGCCTGAAAAAGGGTATGAAGTTACAAACTGATCCGACTGTCATTTACGCGCTGACTGAGGGGCGCATTCAGGATAACGGTAAGGGGCCGCTCGGGCGTCGCTTGCTGATCAAGGATTTGCAGGCAGAGTCGCCCTATAACACCTATAAATATCCCGGCCTGCCGCCGGGACCGATTGCCAATCCGGGGCGCGCTTCGCTCGCGGCGGTTTTAAATCCGGAAAAACATGATTATTTATACTTTGTCGCCAGCGGCGATGGCGGCCATGCCTTTGCAAAGACGCTGGCCGAGCATAATGCCAATGTCGCCAAGTGGCGCAAAATTAGGCGCGAGCGGGGGAATTAGCGGCTGTATCAGCCGCCGTTTTTGCCAAGGCTGCGCAGCATCCATGCCGCTTTTTCATGTGCTGTCATACGCTGGATCATAAGATCGACCGTCACTTCGTCGCCTTGATCATCAGCATTTTCAAGCACCGGTTTCATAACATCGACGATAGCGCTGTTGTCATTAGCCAGCATGTCGATCATGCCTTTGTAATCCGGCGTCTGCCCGGTTTCCTGCAACGTTGCATGTTTGGACATGGCTTCCATGCTGTTCGGGGCATATTCACCAATCATGCGGATGCGCTCGGCAATTTCGTCAGTGGCCTTCCAGAGCTCGTTATATTGCTCTTCGAATAAATCGTGCAGCGCCTTGAAATGCGGTCCCTCGACATTCCAGTGAAAAGAGTGGGTTTTGAAATACAGAACAAACGTATCGGCGAGAACTCTGGTTAAACCGTCTGCAATTTCTTTCCTGGACATGGGATCTCCTGTTTTAAAATCAAAAATTCGCTCGGCACTTAAATAGGGCGAATTTGTTCAGGATCAATACGATGATCAATAATCGTCTTCATCGTCCCATGTGCGCCGTTCTGGCGGGGCTTGGCGGTTTCTGGACTGGTTTTGCCCTTGCTGGTTTCCATGCGAAGAGCGCTGGCGAATAGGCGGCATTCCGCCACCACCGCCGCCCATTCCCATGCCGGGAGCGGAGGGGCCGCTCATATTGAGATTATGCGAGGCTTCAAGGGTGCGCTGGCGGGCAAGGTGCGGTGCAAATTGCAGTACGGCGCGGTTCATACCGCCCATTACTGAACCGGAGCTGTCTTCATTGCCAAGATCTTCACGGTGCAGCGGTTGGCCGGTAACGCAATTTTTCAGGAAACTTTCAAAAGCACTGACCGAGCGGCTTGGCTTTAACGGCATGTCGCGGCCCGGCATTCCGTCAGGATCGTTCAGCAGCATTAAAGGCACCTGCCGGTTATCTTCGATCTGGCCGTTCTCTATAACGCCGATCTGGATCGCCATCGCGTAAAGCAGGGCTTCGGCAATATCGTCCTCGACCGGAATATTCAGGTCAAGCGTATCGAGACTGGCGTATTCCAGTGTGATTTGCCGTGTTTGCGCGTCAAACAGCACGCCGGCGACCGGGCTGTCAAAAGCCCCGTCACAAACAAGTCCGGCATCATGCTGCCGCGTTAAAAGGAGATCGATATTCACACCGCTTATCTAACTTCTTATTATGTTTAAAAAAATGAATGCGCTATTTCTAACCTATGCGTTTCGATATATCAAGTCCGGTGCTTTTTTGCGGTTCTTCCGGGGCAATATTGTCATGCAGCGCCTGTGCCGCTTCGCCGAGTGACGGGTTGTTTTTATAAAGATTGTCCTGCCCGGCCAGCGCCGTTTCCAGTGTCTGCGTGTCGTCTGTTACGATTTGCGCCAGCGCTGGATGGGCTGTGGCATTTTCTTGCATCATCTGGCTGTTATCAGTGGCTTCGGCGAGAATTTGCGCGGCGGCATTTGAGAAATTTTTGCTCATTGGAGACTCCCGGCATAGCCCGCGCGTTGCGGGCAGTTGGTGATTTCAAGCGGTACAAAGAATGCGCCGATCAGGTTGCTTTCGCGGTAATAGCCAATCGCGCAAAGCTGCTGGCCGAGGATACGTCCGATCGTTTCTTCATGCACCGGGCAGTCAAGCCTCACAGGTTCGTCAATGCCTTCAAAACGTACCGCCATCATTGTTGTCAGAAAATCCAGCTCGACCCCTGAAACAATGTGGCGGAAGCCGCCCCCATGGCAGGTCAGGGCAATTTGTCCTTTATTGGTTACTGATAATCTGATGTCCATCGCCATCAAGCTGTTGTTACGCCTATCTCACAGCCTATCCTGAAATTATGAAAATATTACAAATTTGTAGTTCGGGCGAAAACTATCTTTTCCAGAAATTCGGCGTGAACAGGACAAGCACGGTGACAATCTCCAGCCGGCCAAGAACCATGCCCGCGCAGAGCAGCCATTTCGCTGCGGCGCTGATAGAGCTGTAATTACCGTAAGGGCCGATAATATCACCAAGGCCGGGGCCGACATTGGCAATCGCCGTTGCCGCGCCGCTTACCGCTGTGATGAAGTCAAGCCCGGTCAGGGCAAGGGCCAAAGTCAGCACAACATTGGTTGTGACATACAGGCACAGGAAGCCGGTAACGGCCTGCATGACGCTGACCGGTAGCTGTTTTTTCTGATATTTAACAGCAAACACCCCGTTTGGATAAATCAGGGATTTTAATTGTCGCTGTAATGCGGCGAATGAAACGACCAGCCGCATGGTTTTGATGCCGCCTGCCGTTGAACCTGCACAAGCGCCGAGATAGGTCAGCAGGAAGAACAGCACCACGACAAACGGCCCCCACAGGCTATAATCCGTTGTCCGGTAGCCTGTCGTTGTTAGGATGGACATGATGCTGAATGCAGAATAGCGCAGCGCCTCGCCAAAAGCGTAGCCGGAATTCTGCCATAGCCAGAGTGATAGGATCGCCGTTACTACGGCGAACAGCCCAAGAAAACCACGCACCTGACTGTTTTGGGCGAACTCGAATTTATTGCGGTAAACCATTTTGATGTACAGCATGAACGGCAGGCCGGCGAGCGCCATAAACAATATGCAGGCATAATCAAGCGCCGCGCTGTCAAAAAAAGCGTAAGAAGCATCATGGGTCGAAAAACCGCCGGTCGGGATGGTCGTCATGGAATGGGCGATAGCATCGAACGCATTCATGCCGAGCATATAATAGGTAGCGGCGCATAGCAGGGTCAGGCCGCAATAGATTTTAAGCAGGCCGGAAATAACAAGGCTGGTGCGCGGCATGACTTTTTCCGAGCGGTCGGAGGATTCTGTTTGAAAGAGCTGCATCCCGCCAATTCGCAAAAACGGCAGGAAGAAAATGGCGAAGGCGACAACGCCAATTCCGCCGATCCACTGGGTAATCGCCCGCCACATTAATATCCCGCGCGAAACATCGTCCAGACCTGTCAGGACGGTTGCGCCTGTTGTTGTAATTCCCGAAACGGATTCAAACAGCGCGTCGGTATAGCTGATATCAAGATCGGAAAAATAATACGGAACCGCACAAAAAAGGCTCATGACCAGCCAGCTGGTTGCCGTTAGCACATAAGCGAGTTTGGTATCTATTTTAGGCTCGAAATCGCGAAAGCTTAGATAAAGGGCGCCGCCGAAAAAATAGGCAAGGGCTGCCGAGCCCAGAAAGACCTGAGCATTGGCATGGTCGTCATTTATATCAAGGACGGCCGGAACCAGCAGCGCAACGCCGAGAACAAGAAGAAGAATGCCGATAGTATAGCCGACAATCTGAAAACGCATAAAAACTACCCCTTATTTCTGACGGAATTGTGCGCCGGATGCGCCGGAAAGTGAAGAGAAAACTGGTTTTTTCCGAAAGGCATCATGGCGGCGCAAGTGTTTTATAGGCTTGGCTTTTACCGCTTAAGTTAGTATTTCTACTACATGTGCGGGATCAGCGGATTTTTTGAAACAGAACGGCAACGTGACCGGATGGCGATACAGGCCGCCGGCCAGGCCATGACGGGTGCGATTGCCAGCCGTGGGCCGGATGATGAGGGCAGTTGGCAAGACCCGGATCTGCCGCTTTTCCTTGGCCATAGAAGACTTTCCATCATTGATCTTTCTGCTGACGGCCACCAGCCCATGCCGTCTGAATCCGGCCGTTTTGTCATGGTTTATAATGGCGAGATCTATAATTTTCAGGCGCTGGGGCAGGAACTGGCTGAGCTTGGCGTCCGGTTTCGCGGCCGCTCCGACACCGAGATCATGCTGGCCGCATTCGAGCAATGGGGCGTAAACCGCGCGCTGCAAAAGCTGAACGGCATGTTCGCCTTTGCCCTTTGGGACCGGCAATCGCGCCAGCTTCATTTTGTGCGCGACCGTATGGGTAAAAAGCCGCTTTATATCGGCTGGGCGGGTAAGGCGCTTGTGTTTGGTTCTGAACTGAAAGCCCTGCGCGCCCATCCTGATTTTACGCCATCAGTCAATCGCGGCGCGCTTAGCCTTTATATGCGCTATACTTGTGTCCCCGCGCCGCATTCGATTTATCAGGGCGTCTGGCAGCTATTACCCGGCTGCCGCATAACACTTGACCTTGAAACGCTTGCGCCCGGCACCGACCTTGCGGCAAAGATCGAGCCTTACTGGCACCATCCGCGCGTGGTTGAAGAAGCCAAGGCACGCAGCCGGAATGTCAGTGACGCAGAGGCGATAGAAGAGTTCGAGCAACTATTCGGCAATGCCGTGCGCGAACGCATGATTTCCGACGTGCCGCTTGGTGCGTTCCTGTCCGGCGGGATCGATTCCAGCGCCGTTGTCGCCCTGATGCAGCAGCAAGCCGCGACACCGGTGAAAACTTTTGCCGTCGGCTTTGCGGAAGCCGGCTATAACGAAGCCGACCACGCCGCCAAAATCGCTGCCCATCTTGGCACAGATCACCATACATTGACCTGTACGCCGCAAGATGCGCTTGATGTAATCCCCTCTTTGCCGGAGATTTATGACGAGCCGTTTGCCGACGTGTCACAAATTCCGACCTATCTTGTTTCCCGTTTTGCCCGCCGGCAAGTGACGGTAGCGCTGTCGGGTGATGGCGGGGACGAGCTGCTCGGCGGTTATCTGCGCCATTTTGTTGTACCGTCCATGTGGAAGCGCGTTGGCTGGTTGCCGCCCGTTATACGCCGGGCGATGGGACGCGGCATTACAAAAGTAAGCGCCGATAAATGGAGCCGCCTGGTCCCGCAGCAACCGCAATTCGGCGAGCGCCTTTATAAAATCGCCGAATTACTGCCGCTGGAAGAACCGGAAGAAATCTACCGCTATCTTGTCAGCAAGTGGAACGATCCGGCATCGCTGGTGCGCGGCGGAGCAGAGCCGCAGATTCCGCTGCTTGATGAAAGCTGGCAGCCCAAGGATTTGAGCTTTGCCGAACGCATGATGTTTGGCGATGCGCTGTCTTATCTGCCGAATGATATTTTGACCAAGGTCGATCGCGCCAGCATGGCCGTATCGCTCGAAGCGCGCGCGCCGCTGCTCGATCAGCGCCTGTTTGAATATGCCTGGTCCTTGCCGCCGCAGATGAAAATCAGGGACGGGCAGGGGAAATGGCTGCTGCGTCAGGTGCTCGTCCGTCACGTGCCGACGGAAATGTTCGACCGCCCGAAACAGGGCTTTACCATCCCGGTCGGTGAATGGCTGCGCGGGCCGTTAAAAGACTGGGCGGCTGCGCTGCTCGATGAAAAACGGCTGGAGGAAGAGGGGTATCTTGACCCCGCCATCGTCCGCGCCGCATGGAACGAGCATCTTGATGGAAAAGGACGCCATGCCGAGAAGCTCTGGACGGTATTAATGTTCCAGAGCTGGCTGGACAAATGGCGGTAGGCAGGAGTATATCGAGGGCATGATTTTAATTACAGGTGCAGCGGGTTTTATCGGTTTTCATACGGCGCAGGCATTGCTTGAAGCCGGCGAGAGGGTCGTTGGTGTCGATTGCCTGACCGATTATTAT
>CBDUPU010000104.1:0-7836 GCA_965369185.1 uncultured Rhodospirillales bacterium | reverse complement strand
CCTGTCGCAACTGCGCAGCTCCCTGAATCGCAGCGCGCCGTTTGAAGAAGATCTGGCGCTGATGGCAAAGACGCTGGGGAGCGATGATCCGGAACTGCAGGCGGCGATTGCGCGCCTTGCGCCGAAAGCCAAGAGCGGCGTTTTGACGACCGAAGGGCTGAAGGGCGAGTTTAAAGGGCTGGCCGGGGACATTGTCGTTGCTTCGCTTAAAGGCGAGGACGTTTCTGTGCAGGAAAAAGCGCGCGCCCGCCTGAATAACCTGATTCAGGTTGAAAAGGACGGCGAGCTGATTACCGGAACAGATACGCAGGCGACCGTTGCCCGCGCCCAGAAACAGCTTGAAGCGGGTGATGTTCAGGCGGCGATCGCTACATTGCAATCGCTTGAAGGGGAAGCCGCAAGTGCCGCGCAGCCCTTTATCAATGAAGCGGAGATGACATTGTTGGCGGAGCAGCTGCAGGGTCTGCTGACGCAGAAAGTCGCCAAGCGCGTTATTGGCGGCGATCTGAGCGCTGTTAATGGTGGCGGCATGGGGCAGCTTTTGAACGAGATCAAGAAGATGGCGCCGCAGCGCGCGGTGGTGCGGGAAGAGGATTCCGGCTTCATCATGCTGGAGCCGAAGCCGAAATACGCGCCTTAAACGCTGTTTTTAAATAAATAATAATCTGAACATACCCCCTTGCCGATGCGTTGGCTGGGGGTATTTCTTTTTTCGGTTCGCCTGCGGCTCGGCAGGCGGTATGATGGGGGAGGTAAATGGAAGGGAACGCTAAGGAGATTTTATGCTGCGCGCGTTGATATTCGCCATCAAGATCGGTCTGATCGTTGCCGCCGCCTTTTGGGTGGCGCAGCGGCCGGGTGAAGTGGAGCTTAACTGGCTTGGTTATCATGTGACGGCGCAGATCGGTATTGTTCTGCTGTTCCTGTTTATCGGCATCCTTTTCATTCTGGCAGTCCACCGTATTTTGCTGGGGCTGGCCGGTTTACCGAAGGCGTGGCGTAAGCGGCAGGCGGTCAAACGGCATGAAAAAGGTTACCGCGCCCTGACGCAAGGGCTGACGGCGGTCGCTGCCGGGGATGCGAAGCAGGCCAGTGACAAGGCCGCGCAGACACGCAGCGCATGGCCGGACGACAAGGGGCTGTCGCTTTTGCTTGAAGCACAAGCCGCGCGCCTGCGCGGCGAAGAAGAGGCCGCGCGCGAAACATTCGATCGTATGCTCGGTAATAAGGATACGGCATTTTTGGGGTTGCGCGGCTTGCTTGTGAATGCTCTGGAGCGCGGCGATAATTCTAGAAGTCTGGAACTGGCTAGAAAAGCCAAGGGAATGCATCCGCGTCAGCCGTGGATTAACCAGATGGTTTACGATCTGGAGCTTGAGGCGAAAGACTGGCCGCAGGCTGAACGTACACTTACCAAAGCGGTAAAACTGGGCGCGGTGGAGCATAAGCAGGCGCAGCGCGACCGGATCGCGATGCTGGCGGCGCAGGCTGATGAAAAACAGGCCAGCGGCGATATAAGCGAAGCAATCAAGCTGCTGCGCAAGGCGCACAAGATTGATGCCGGGTTTGTTCCGGTCGCGGAGCGGCTTGCTACTCTGTACCTTGATAAGAACAATAAGCGTTCTGCAAAAAATGTGGTCGAGGCAGCGTGGAAGAAAAACCCGCACCCTGATCTTGTGCCTTTATGGGACAGGATGGTGCCGGCCGGCAGGCGCCGGGATGTTTCGGCCCGTATGCACTGGTTTGAAAAGCTGGTCGCTTTAAAGCCTGACAGCGTCGAAGGACAATTGGCGGCAGCGGAGGTCGCGATGGATGATGCGCTGTGGGGGCAGGCGCGGCAATATCTTGATATGGCTGAGCAGATTGCGCCTTCAGCGCGGCTTTACAGGCTATATGCGCAGCTTTCTGAAAAGCAGGGTGAAAGTGAGGCCGCGCGGCGCTGGCTTGAAAAGGCCGCTGAAGCGCCGGCTGAAAAAGTCTGGACGTGCCGTGAAACGGGACGGATTTATGAAAGCTGGTCGCCGGTGGCGGCGCCGCACGGTTCGTTTAATACGATTGTCTGGGACTACCCTTCCGCACGTCACGCGCTTGCCGTTCGCAGTATGTTGCCGCAGAATGAGCTGTTGATTACAGCGAAGTGATCGGGGTGTACGTGTTCCTGTTTCCCTTTTGATGTAAGCCTAATTCGATGTTTCTTGTAATGTGGAATTGGATTTTATATATGCATTTTTAGGACAGGCTTAATGAGGACGAGTCCGGCAAGGAAGCCGCCTATATGCGCGGCCCATGCAATGGCGCTGCCGTCAGGGCCGCCGAGCAGGCCAAACAGGAACGATATGCCGATCCAGAGGGCGGCGAAGGGGAGCATTCCGTATTTGCCGTTGCCAAGACGGCCTTGCTGGTAAAGCATCATCATTACTGCGGCGAACAGGCCGCTAACACCGCCGGATGCGCCGATCATGGTTTGCGTGGAGGTCGGCGACAGAATAAGCTGGAACAGGCAGGCAGCAAGCCCGGTCAGTATGAAAAGCGCCAGCATACGGCGACCGCCCATCCATTTTTCAACGCCCGCACCAAAGGCGGCCAGCATGACGCAATTCATCGCAATGTGCAGCCAGTTACCATGCAGCAGCATGTAGGTGAATGGCCCGGCGAGCGCCTGCCAGCCGGGAAAATCGACTGTATAGTAGGCCGGTTTGAAGCCGAATGTTTCATACAGCCAATATTGTTGCGGCGGATCGATCAGAAGTGAAATCGCGGCATGAATGATCAGAAATGTCAGCCCCATTACCTTGGTGTAAGGCGGCAGGTTTATCATAGGCTCTGCGCGGCCGAGGGCTTTTTGCTGTTGTTTAAAATCGCGGCGCCATTGTTTTTCCTGCTCCCGGCGCAGTTTGTCGCGCTCTGCAAGGGTCGGAATGCGGATAACGTTATCGGTACGGTCTTCGTCAGGGGCGTGGCCGTTACCTTTATCTCCGTTATTTTGTGTGTTTTCGGTTGTCATGATCCTGTTTTCTTTTCTAGAATCTTAAAGTTATTACAGTTGCACGCCAAGTCCATGAAAGAAATCTATGCCCACCTATATTCTCGGCATAACGGCATATGGTCGCAATAGCGCTGCTGCATTGATATGTGACGGTCATATTGTCGCCGCCGCACAGGAAGAGCGTTTTTCCCGGATAAGTAATGATTGCGCATTTCCCGCCAATGCCCTGCAATATTGTCTGGCAGAGGCAGGAATTGACGGTGAGCGTATTGATATTGTTGCGGTGAATGTCCCGCGCGACGCGGATTTTCACAAGCTTGCGGATGCGGCGATGCCAGCCCTGTCAAAAATTCTGAAGCTCTTTGCCGTAAATCCGCCAGTTTTTCTGCAAAAAATATTATTGGCAAAGGAAATGAAAAAGGCGCTGGGCGACTGCGGCTGGCTGGAAAAGCTGTCGCTTGTCGCGCTTGATTTTAGCCATGCCGCATCGGCCTTTTTCCCGTCACCTTATCAGGAGGCGCTTGTCCTGACGGTAGAAGGGCGCGGTGAGGACGGGGCGCCGCAGATTGTGGCAGCGGCAACCGGTGAGAATAATTATTTGGTCGATATTGAATTTGATGCGCCGGAAGATGCGCTGACACTGGCCGCGCGGACGGGGCGGAAGAATTTGTGCGTGGCAGGTAACGCCGCGGCGGACTGGCTTGCATATACAAGCGGGCTGACCGGTGACGGGGCGTTTGAAAATATATGGGTGCAGCCCGCGGCAGGGGATGCCGGCGCGGCCTTGGGAGCGGCGCTAAAGGTGTGGTACAGGGAAAGCCGCGGGTACTGGAGACGAATCAGCGTGATGCGATGCAGGGGAGCTATCTCGGACCTGCATTCTCGCAGCAGGAAATTGAGCGGCGGCTTGCTTTTGTCGGTGCCAGTTTCAGGGTTGCGAATGATAATGAGCTGATGGAGCTGGCCGTTGATGATCTGGTCGCCGAACGTGCGGTTGCCTGGTTTCAGGGGCGTATGGAGTTCGGAGCGCGGGCACTGGGAGGCCGAAGCATTTTGGGAGATGCGCGGTCGGCGACAATGCAGCGGACGCTTGGTATGCGCGTTAAATATGATGATTGTGCGTGTAAGCCCGATGCTGCTGTGCTGGGTGAGGACGCAGCAGAATGGTTTGATGTTCATGCAGACAGTCCGTATATGATGCTGCCCGCGAATGTTGCTGATCATAAGCAGGCGGAGCTTCCGGCGCTTGGCGGCGACGGGCAGTCGGTGCAAATCCAGACGGTACATGAGGACCTCAGCCCGTCATATTACGCGCTGATCCATCACTTTAAAAAACGGACAGGCTGCCCTGTCGTGGCCAGTATGGAGCTTGGTTTGTCGGGTGAGCCGATCGTTTGCACGCCAGAAGACGCTTTTCGCTGTTTTATGAGCAGCGACCTTGAGACACTGGTGATCGGCAACTGTTATCTGCGCAAGGAAGACCAGAACATGATTTTGCGCAAGGATTACAAAAACGCGCTGATGCAGGACTGATGCGCCCTTGGCGGTTATCCGCAGCGTTAGCATCTGCAATAAAGGCTGTTCTTGCCCTTAACGTTTAAACTGCTATGCTCTCGGCGATGAAATTTTTAGCCGGGAGCGTAATAATGTCTAATGATCATACTACAGCCGCCAATTCCCTCGACGAATACTGGATGCCGTTCACGCCGCAGCGTGACTTTAAAAAAGCGCCGCGCATGGTCGTGCGCGCGGAAGGGATGTATTACTACGATGATCAGGGGCGCGAGATCCTTGATGGCGCCGGCGGCCTGTGGTGCGTGAATGCCGGTCATAATGCGCCGAAAGTTACCGAAGCGATCAAGGCGCAGGCCGAGACGCTTGATTACGCCTCCAGCTTTAATTATGGCCACCCGATGGCGTTTAAGGCCGCTTCCCGTCTGGTTGCGGCGATGCCGGAGCCGATTAGCAATGTATTCTTTTCAAACTCCGGTTCCGAGGCCGTTGATACGGCGCTGAAAATCGCGCTGGCTTATCAGCGGGCGCGCGGCCAAGGCACACGCCGCGTTTTGATCGGCCGTGAGCGCGCCTATCACGGTGTTGGCTTTGGTGGCATGTCGGTCGGCGGTATTCCTTACGTTCGCGCTGCATTCGGCCAGCTTTTGCCGGCTGTTGACCACCTGCCGCATACTTATGCGCCGGAGCATAACGCCTTTTCACGCGGCCAGCCGGAGTGGGGCGCACATCTTGCGGATAATCTCGAAGATTTGATTACGCTGCATGACCCGATGAATGTTGCGGCTGTTATTGTCGAGCCGGTGTCCGGTTCCACGGGCGTTCTGCCGCCGCCGAAAGGGTATCTGAAGCGTATCCGCGAGATTTGCGACAAGCATGATATTCTGATGATTCTGGACGAAGTGATCTGCGGTTTCGGCCGGTTTGGTGATTTTTCATCGAGCGAATATTTCGGTATTATGCCGGACATCATCACCACAGCCAAAGGCCTGACCAACGGCGCAGTGCCGATGGGCGCGACATTCGTAACCAAGAAAGTTTATGAAGCGTTTGAAAACGGCCCTGATTTTGCGGTCGAACTTTCGCACGGCTATACCTATTCCGGACATCCGCTGGCCTGCGCTGCGGCGCTGGCGACGCTGGATACGTTCCAGGACATGAATATTAATGATAATGCCAAGAAGATGGCAAAGCCGTTCGAGGATGCGCTGCATTCGCTTAAAGGCAAGCCGCATGTCGTGGATATTCGCAATTGCGGGATGCTCGGGGCGATCCAGATCGAAGCCTATCCGGGTGAAGATGATGATAAATGGACGCGGGAAGCGTTTAAATCATTGTTCGAGCACGGTGTGATGGTACGTCTTGGCCATCATGCTCTGGCGCTGTCGCCGCCGCTGATCCTCGACGAAAGTCACATTGATCGTCTGGTAACGACCATTGGCAAGGTATTGGATAACCTTGCCAAGTAATCTTTGCTTACCGTAGCGGTTAGTCTGGCGTGATGCCGAACATTTCATGCCCGCGATAGGGAGCCTTGAAGTTTTCGTGGCCTTTTGCTTCCAGACCGCCGCTCGGTGTTGCAATTTTATTTGCAGCCAGAGCATTGACCGGACGGGCGACGCCGTCTTCAACAGCACGGCCAACCATGGCGGCGATTTCCATCACAGCTTTCGGCCCAAGCTCCTTACCCATAACTACCGCGTGGGACGCTTTGGCTGTTTCGGGTAGCTTGCCTTCTGCGGCCTGTCCAAAATGATTTAATTTCGTCATTATTCGCTCCCTTTGTTAGGCCTTTTTCGCGGCGGCTTTTGGCGGCTTGCCGACTTCCAGTTCGATATAGGTCGGGGACTGGAAGCTGATCGGATAACGTTTCAGCTCTTTTGGCGGAAGATCACGCCCGCTAAGGCCGGCCTTGATTTCGACGCGGATTTTTGACGGGTCGCGCCAATCGTAAACAACGCAGTGACTTTTATATTCGCCGGGTTGCGGCAGTTTCTTGACCACTTTTTTGCCGGGATAGAGACTTTCTTCCAGCCCGCAGGTCTCGAGAAATTCTTCAATATTGACTTGCATTACACCACTCCGTTTTTGCCGTTCCGTTACCGGATTTATTTTCCGAAATTGAGTTTATAATGGTCTGAAATGATTAAAAAACACTTAAGGTTGGCATTTCTTCTGTAAAGTGTTGTTATTGCTGAGTTTAATCTTTTCCTTGTGTCGGGGCGGCGGCCGTCGCAAGCTGGCCGTTCGTTAATATAAAGGTAGAGCGTACAGGTCAGGTGTAAATGGAAGCGGGTTTAATTATAGCGCTGGCAGCCATCGGCGGAACGGCAGGCTTTCTGGCCGGTCTGCTCGGCATTGGCGGTGGCATCGTGTTGGTGCCGGGGCTTTATTATACATTGACCGCGCTTGGCTACGATCCTGAACATATGATGCATGTTGCTGTGGGGACGTCGCTGGCGGTTATTGTGCCGACGGGGTTTTCTTCGGCGCGGGCGCACTGGAAGCGCGGCGCGGTTGATCTTGAGCTGGTTAAAAAGATCGGCATCGGCATTGTGCTGGGGGTTGTGATTGGGACGCTGGTTGCCGGCCAGCTTAGCGGCGCGCTGCTGAAGGCGGTGTTTGCGCTCGCGATTATGGGGCTTGCACTAGTCATGATCAGTAACCCTGCGCGCTATTCGCTTTGGGATGCCGTGCCGGGGCAGCCATGGGCGGGCATGGCCGGTATGTTTATCGGCGGGCTTTCGACCCTGATGGGGATTGGCGGCGCGACGATCAGCGTCCCTTATATGAGCCTTCATAAAGTGCCGATTCGCAAGGCGGTCGGAACCGCGGCAGCGCTGGGGCTGGTGATTTCCGTGCCGGGCATGATCGGCTTTATCCTGATCGGGCGGGGGCTTGACGGCTTGCCGCCTTTATCTTTGGGATACGTTAATTTTCTGGCTTGGGCGGTGATTGTTCCCTTTAGTGTCGGGATTGCGCCGCTGGGCGCAAAAACTGCACACGCTATGCCGGTCGGACTGCTGCGGCTTGTCTTTGCTGTTTTTATGGTGGTCGTGGCGATAAGGATGCTGCTTGATGTCTTTGGCGGCTGAGGGCGATGTTGATATGGGCGGCAAGCCTGCGGCCTCTGCGCTGCCATGGCGTCTTTTTTGTCTGCCGCTTGCTATACTCATATATGCGCTGTGGGGAACGCCGACGCCGGACGGGGCCGGATGGGCGGAACTTAGCGTTGGCTTGTTGCTGGTGCTATCAATTGGCCTGCCGCGCGCGGCGCAGGCGCTGAAACTGCGGTGTGGTCTGCAATGGGAAAGGGCGGCGACCTGTTTGCTGCTTTA